>NZ_JBRCWE010000090.1:0-49635 GCF_053497555.1 Raineya sp.
CTGCCTCTGCTAATCAGTTTGATGATGTGCCAACCATAAGGCGAAAGCACAGGTTCGCTGATATCGCCCGGATTTTTGAGAGCAAAGGCGGCATTTTCAAATTCAGGAATAAGGTCGCCTACACCAAACTCGCGAAGCTGTCCGCCATTGTTTTTGGTGTTAGAATCTTCGGTAAATTGCTGAACAAGTTTGTTCCAATCCTCCCCTTTTTTGGCTTTTTCGTAAATTTCATACACTTTTTTGCGTAAAGCTATGGAATCTTCGGGAGAAATGCCTTTTGCGGTACGAAGCATAATATGAGCGGCAGTTACTTTACCACTATTAGGGCGGCGGTCAAGCACTTTGATAATATGATAGCCAAACTCTGTGCGTACAATATCCGAAATTTGCCCTTTGGGTGTTTTGTAAGCGGCAGTTTCAAATGGATATACCATTTTTAAGCCTGTAAAATATCCCAAATTGCCCCCATTGGCACTTCCCGAAGGGTCTTCGGAAAAATCTTGGGCGAGTTTTTCAAAACTTTCGCCTTTCAAGGCTCTTTCACGAATTTTTTTGATTTTTTCGTAAGCTGTGAGCGTATCTTTGGGGTCGGCTTCGGGATTTATGCGTATGAGTATGTGCGAAGCATTGATTTCTTCTTGCATTCTATCGTAAGCCTCACGCACCAATTTATCCGTAACTTCTTTGGGAATAAGATAAGGGCGAGCCAGTTGCACTTCGTAGCCGTAATATTCAGTCTGAAACTCGCGGGTAGTATCTATACCACTTTTGATACCGTCCCAAACTTTGAGCTTGAACTTGGTGTAAAGGTCAAGATATTCTCTCAAAGATTTTTCTACATACAAACTATCTTTGTTAGGGTTATTTTTTTCATAGACATACTTAAACTCCCCCACCGTAATAGGCATATCACCTACGTACATCAAAATAGGTTCTTGGTTTTTCTTTGTAGAAGTAGTTTTTTGGGTAGTTTTGCAAGCAAATAAGGCAATCAAATGGGCTACAAGCAAGAAGTAGATTTTCCTCATAAATGTTTAGCGTTTTCAAAAAGACTTGCAAGTTTAATTTTTTTTTGAATACAGAGCAAGAAAAAGGTGCAAGAGTTCTAAGATAACAAAAGCCCCTGTCTCAATTCCATTGGCTATGCTTGCTCCATTTGCTTTTTACATCATTTTCAAGAACCAGTGCTTTGGGAAAAAGTATTTCGTTTTCTATGTAAGCGTGCTGTTTGAGGTGCTTTTCTAATTCTTGCAAATACCAAAAAGTTACCTTCAGAAGCAAAGAGGCATCAGTAGGTAAGATGTAATCTTGGGTAATTTCTCGGATACCTTCCAGTTCGTCATCGTGGGTATCGTGAGCCACTGCAAAAGCCTGCAAAGAATATTTTTGCAAAAGTTCGTATTTCTGCACCGAATTAGTTTCCTGCAAAGCATTGATGTAGTAAAACAAATTATTCTCTTCTTCGCGTGTATGCAGTACGAAATCTTCGGCAAAAAGTGGAAACATTATTTGCAAGTCGTTGATAAGGCGTTGGTTTTGGGTATCTTTGCTTGAAAGTTGTTCTATCAGATGTTTTACAAAGGGAATTTTTTTTTGCAGAAAAATAACGTGCTGATATTTCAGATAGCTGATGAGCGTATCTAAAGAAGCATTTTTGAATTTGCGAGTATCCAAGGGCTTGAACGTATTATCCTCTTGCAACAATTTCTCTACATAAGGCAAACTTAAATTTTTTTGCTCACAGATTTGCTCCAAGACATCATTTTCGTGCAAATAAAAGGGTATGCCCAAAGTGTGTAGCGTATAGGCTTTGGCAAAATTTTGAGCTAATATTGCAGAAATCGTGCTTTTGGCGTACATTAAGCGTAATTGTTTTTAGTTTTTTTAGGAAGCAGAAACAAGAAGCAAGAGATTAAGCCAAAAAAGTGAAATCTTTGCACATCAAATTTGGAGTTTGTTGTTACAAAAATAAGCAATTTGCACTAAAACCCAAAAAACGAAAGATATTCTTGTTTGAGCCTTGCACCAATACCTGCTCTATCGGGGAAGATAGCTTTTCCGTTTTGCAAGAATACGCCATCGGCGAAGTCGTTGGAAACGAGCATAGAGCCGTCCATATCTACATAATCCAGCAGAGGCAAAAGTTGAGCCAATGCCGAAATGCCCACCGAACTTTCCGTCATACAACCTGCCATTACTTGAAAGCCTAAACTTTTGGCAAGTTGTATCATTTGCAGAGCAGGTGTTAGCCCTCCACATTTCGTAAGTTTGATATTGATGCCATCAAATACTGCTTTACATTTTTCAATATCTTCCAAAACCTGACAACTTTCATCTGCTATGATAGGCAAGGTTTTATATTTCTTCAAAATTTCCATACCATTCCAATCCGTTGGGGGAAGCGGTTGCTCCAAAAACTCAATATGAGTTTCGGCAAGCGTAGCAAAGTTTTGCAAAGTTTGCTCCACACTCCAAGAAGCATTGGCATCAACTCTCAAAATGGCATCGGTTTGTTTGCGTAAATCTTTCAAAAGGCTTATATCCGTATCTTTACCCATTTTCACTTTATAGATAGGAAAATCCACGCTTTGCATTTGGGCAAGCATTTCACTTTTTTCAGCAAGGCTCAAAGTATAGTTGGAAAGAGGTATTTGGCTATGTAAATGCAATCCCCAAAGCTGGTAAAGAGGCTTTTGGACTTTACGAGCCAAAAGGTCGTGAGCGGCAATATCCAAAGCACATTGAGCGGCGGGGTACTTATGTAAAAAGGGCTTAGCAAACTCCCAAAAAGCGGAGGCATCTTGCAAATCGTAACTTTCTATGGTTGTTTGGTATTGCTTTAATAGATTTTGAGCCTCTTTGGCAGTATAACCCAAATATCTCACTGGCACACCCTCGCCTATGCCCCAATTACCTTGCTCATCTTTCAGCACCACTATCAAACTTTCTGTTTGCTTTCGTGAGCCATAAGCCGTAGTGAAAGGAATTTTATTTTGAAGCGTGTAAATGAATGTATGCAATTGGAGCATTATGTCTATGCCTTTTCCGAAGTAACAATTTTTTTTCTTACAACGTATTCTTGTGTTTTGGAGGAGTTTGTAATAATCATTTCACCAATAAAGCCTGCCGTAAATAATTGTACGCCTATAATCATAGCTACGAGAGCTAAATAAAACAGCGGTTGCTCAGTAACATTCCGATAAGGTTCTTTTTGATAAATACTAATCACCTTATTGGCTATCAAGTAAAAAGCTATACCAAAACCTATCAGAAACGAAAGCACTCCCCAACCTCCAAAAAAGTGCATAGGACGCTTACGGAATTTGGTTACAAAGGTAATTGAGAGCAAATCTAAAAAGCCATATAGAAAACGCTCCATACCAAATTTGGTATATCCGTATTTTCGTGGGTGATGTTTGACTTTTTTCTCTCCTATTTTCTTGAAACCTACCGATTTGGCAATCACGGGAATATAGCGGTGCATTTCGCCATATACTTCAATGCTTTTTACCACCTGTTTTTTATAGGCTTTCAGCCCGCAGTTGAAATCGTGCAGAGGAATACCTGAAAACCAACGAGTTACAGCATTATAGAGTTTCGTAGGAATAGTTTTGGAAAGAGGGTCTTGGCGTTTTTGCTTCCAGCCCGAAACCAAATCATAGCCTTCTTGGGTTATCATTCGGTAGAGTTCGGGGATTTCTTCGGGGTCGTCTTGCAAATCAGCGTCCATTGTGATTACTACGCTACCTTGTGCGTGCTGAAAGCCTGTATGCAAAGCGGCAGATTTACCATAATTCCGATTGAAAGAAATAGCTTGCAAATGAGGTTCGCTTTGAGCTATTTGCTCAATAGCCTGCCAAGTATTGTCGTTGCTTCCGTCATCAACGATAACAATTTCGTAAGAAAAATGATTTTCCTGCATTACTCGCCGAATCCAAGCACAAAGTTCGGGTAAGGATTCGGCTTCGTTGTATGCAGGAATGACCACAGAAATATCGTACATAGCAAAAACGGAGTCAGGAAATAGGAAGCAGGAAACAAGAAACAGAGGCAATTTGTATTATGCCTCTAATCTTTCAGTCTTGAAGTTAAATTTTACAACTTTCTTTTTACTTCTCTTTGTTCAAAGACCTCAATTACATCGCCTTTCTGAATATCATTAAAGCCTCTGATACTCAAGCCACAATCGTAACCTGCCTTTACCTCAGAAACATCATCTTTGAAACGTTTGAGGCTATCCAGCTCGCCTGTATGCACTACAATTCCGTCACGTATCACGCGTATTTTGCTTTGGCGTTTTATCATTCCATCGGTAACCATACAACCTGCAATAGTACCTACTTTCTTGATATGGAAAATCTCACGTACTTCCACATTGCCCACGGTTACTTCCTCAATAGTAGGTGCAAGCATACCCTCCATAGCATCTTTTACTTCATTGATAGCATCGTAGATGATAGAGTATAGGCGAATTTCTACTTGCTCTTGCTCGGCGAGTTTCTTCGCTCCTGCCGAAGGACGCACCTGAAAACCAATAATTACAGCATCAGAAACAGCGGCTAAATTAACGTCCGTTTCTGTAATTTGCCCTACGGCTTTATGAATTACATTTACCTGAATTTCTTCGGTAGAAAGTTTGAGTAAGGAATCAGAAAGAGCTTCTACCGAACCATCAACGTCCCCTTTGATAATAATATTGAGTTGTTGGAAATTGCCCAAAGCTATTCGGCGACCAATATCGCTGAGCGTAAGGCGTTTGGTAGCTCTAATACTTTGCTCACGCAAAATCTGCTCACGTTTATTGGCTATTTCTTTGGCTTCTCTTTCAGTTTCCATTACTTGGAACTTATCGCCCGCTTGCGGGGCTCCGCTCAGACCAAGAATTTGCACGGGGGTTGAGGGACCCGCCTGTTTGATAGCTTTTCCGATATGGTCGGTCATTGCCTTGACACGTCCATACAAAGCTCCAACTAAAATAATATCCCCTACTTTGAGCGTTCCTGTTTGCACCAAAAGATTAGACACATAGCCTCTACCTTTGTCCAAACTCGCTTCAATAACGGTTCCTGATGCTTTTTTATTAGGATTGGCTTTCAGGTCTAAAATTTCAGCTTCCAAAAGCACTTTTTCCAAAAGTTCATCAATACCTTGCCCACTTTTAGAAGAAATTTCCTGACACTGATACTTTCCTCCCCATTCTTCTACTAAAATATTTTCAGCGGCAAGTTGCTCACGAATTTTATCAGGATTGGCAGTAGGTTTGTCTATCTTGGAAATTGCAAAAACAATAGGTACGCCAGCCAGTTGGGCGTGATTGATAGCCTCTTTGGTCTGAGGCATTACGTTGTCGTCAGCGGCAATTACAATGATAGCCACATCTGTAAGTTTAGCACCTCTGGCACGCATAGCCGTAAAGGCTTCGTGTCCGGGGGTATCTAAAAAGGTAATTTTTCGGTTATCTTTGGTAGTTACGCTGTATGCTCCTATGTGCTGTGTAATACCTCCCGATTCTTTGGCAACGATATTGGTTTTACGGATATAGTCCAAGAGGGAAGTTTTTCCGTGATCTACGTGCCCCATAACGGTAACAATTGGGGGGCGAGGAAGCAAATCTTCGGGTGCGTCTTCTTCTTCCTCCAAAGCCGCTTCTATTTCTTCTTCGGCAGAAATAAACTCAACCGTGTAGCCAAATTCATCAGCAATAATGGTAATAGCTTCGGCATCAAGGCGTTGATTGATAGAAACAAACATACCCAAAGCCATACATTTGGAAATTAGCTCATTGATAGAAACATTCATCAAATTGGCTAAATCCATCGCAGAAATAAATTCTGTTACTCGTAAATGGTTGCTTTGTTCTTGTAGTTCTGTTTCATTCTCACGCTCTTTTTTAAGGACTTTCTTGATAGATTTTTTCTTTTGCCCACCGCCCATACGAGCCAGCGTAGCCTTGATTTGTTCTTGAATTTCTTTTTCGCTTACTTCTTCTTTTTCAAAACGTGGCTTTTTCTTATCTTTCTCTTTGATGCCCTTATCTTTTTGGTCTTTATCTTTAAGTTCTTTTTTGGGTTCTTGTACCGCTACTTTGGCATCTAATTTTTCTTTCTTGATACGCTTACGTTTCTTTTTCTTTTTCTTTTCATCTTTGGCTTCATCTGTAGAAGCGACAGGTTTATTCTTTTTGAAAGACTTTTCTACGGGAAGTTCAATTTTATCAAGAACGGTCAGCCCTTTGAGCGTATCAGCCTTTGCCTTGATTACTTCTACTTCGGGTTCTTGAGTAGTTTTTTCTATAATTTCAGTTTGCGGTTCTGCTTTGGGTACTTCCTTGATAGTGGTGATAGGTTCTTGCTTCTTTTGTTCTTGAACTTTTTGTTCAAGCGGTTTGAGTTGCTTCTCTTCTTGCTTTTCTTTCTCTACTTTATTTTCTTTTTCTTGCTTTTTTTGATTTTCTTGCTTTTTGAAATTCTTTTCAGGTTGTTTTTTCTGCTCCTTTTTATCTTTTTTCTCGTCTTTGTGCTTATCCGATTTGTTTTTCTTATGAGCGTCCAAATCTATTTTACCTACCACCGTTAGCCCGATTTTAGGTTCAGTTTTGGGCATTTCATTGCTTTCTACTTTATTTTCGGTTAGTGGCACTTCCAGTGGTTTTTCTTCCTGAATAGGTTTAACATTAACTTCCTCGGTAGCAATAGGCTCTACTACTTTGCTTTCTGTTTCTTTTTTAGTGGTAGTTTCCGCAGGAAATAGAGGGGTGAGTTCTTTGGTTTTTTCTTTTTCAGCCTGTTGCTGTTTTTTTATTTTGCTTTCAAGGGTTTTGGTCATAGAAGCAATATGCTCCGCTTCTTTTTTTTCTAAAAAAGAACCGCGAAACTCTTTTTCTAAAACTTCTATTTCTTTGTTTCCCAACTTGCTATTAGGATTGTAATCGCCACCAAAACCCTTGTTTTTGAGGGTTTCAACGATTTTTTCGGTAGCTACATTGAATTGTCTTGCCGCTTGGCTTAATCTCATTGTTTTTTCCTCCGACATAATAAATTTTTGTGGTAAATGACGCTTAATAATGCTTTTTAGTAAAGGCTGGACGAGAAAAAGGTGGTTTTATGTGTTTGAAAGCACAAAGGTACGCAAATTCTATCAAACTACAAATTTTTGGTTTTGTTTTTGGCTTTTGGGTGTCCTGTAAGGTTTCAGTAGCTTACAGGACAAGCCCTTTTATTCGTTTTCTTCTTCCTCTTCTTCCTCAAATTCACGTTTAATAATTTCCAAAATTTCATCAACTTGCTCTTCTTCTAATTCCGTACGCTTGATGAGGTCTTCTCTGCCCACTGCCAAAACACTCTTGGCAGTATCCAAACCTATTCTACGCAGTTCTTCAATTTTCCAAGCCTCAATTTCGTCCTCAAATTCTTGCAAATCAATATCCTCCTCGTCCATTTCCGACTCATCAATATCTCGCCAAATATCTATTTCTTTGCCAATAAGTTTGCCCGCCAATTTAATATTTAAGCCATTTTTACCAATAGCCATAGATACTTGGTCGGGTTTGAGATATACCGAAACTCTGCCATTTTCTTCAATCTTGATAGAGCTGATTTTGGCAGGACTCAAAGCACGCTGAATGTATAGCTCCAAATTATCGGTATAATTGATAACATCAATGTTTTCGTTATGTAGCTCACGGACAATAGAGTGAATTCTTGAACCTTTCATACCTACGCAAGCTCCTACGGGGTCTATTCTGTCGTCATAAGTTTCTACGGCTACTTTGGCTCTTTCGCCGGGTTCGCGTACTACTTTACGAATAATAATTTGCCCTTCGTAAATTTCAGGAACTTCCTGCTCAAACAAGCGTTCTAAAAATTTAGGTGAAGTACGCGAAAGGGTAATACGCGGTGCCCCATTGATAAGTTCTACTTTTTCAATAACTGCTTTTACGGTATCACCTTTGCGGTATCGGTCTTTGGGTATTTGATGATTTTTTGGCAAAAGCAGTTCATTCCCTTCACTATCTGTAACAATAATATCTTTGCCTACAATCTGATAAACTTCACCTACCAAAATTTCACCCACACTATCTTTGTATTTTTCGTAAAGATTGGTTTTCTCTAAATCTTTGATTTTCTGAATGAGGGTTTGTCTGCCCATTTGTACTATTCTCCTGCCAAATTTGCTAATATCAATGGGTTCGGCATATTCTTCGCCAATTTCAAAGTCATCTTGCACTTTTCGTGCCTCTGTAAGGCTAATAAGATTAGGATTGTGAGCAAGTTCGGGTTCATTATCTGCCACGATTTGGCGATAATGGAAAATTTCTAAATCCCCATTCGGATTGATAATCACCTCAAAATTTTGGTCTGTACCATACTGCTTACGAATCATTGATTTGAAAACATCTTCCAAAACACTAATCATCGTAGGGCGGTCTATGCCTTTTTGTTTGGCAAATTCCATAAACGATTCGGTGAGTTCCTTGTTATTTACCATAATTGTTGTATTTTTTGGATTCGCAGTGGAAACAAGAAAAATTTATCTAAAAGAAATTACAACTTTGGCAGAAGCAATATCGCTCCAAACAATTTGATGAAGCACGCTTTGAGCCCTCTTACCTTTGCCTGTGGTTTGCTGAAGTGTGATAGTATCATTTTCAACACTTTTGAGCGTACCTTCGTAGTTCTGATTATCTTTGGTAGCAATTTGTAAAGTTCTGCCAATGTGTTGGGGCAATTGGCGTAGCATTTTAAGCGGATTTTCGGCACCGGGCGAAGATACCTCCAAAACATACTTGCTTTCAATCCAATTCTGCTCCTCTATGATATTTCCCAACGCTCTGCTTGTTTTGGCACATACTTCAATATTTACACCCTTATCACCATCTAAAAGTACGCTCACTTTGAGCTTTTCTTTCAGTTCCTTGATAATCACATCTACCACAAAAAACTCCTTTTCCAAAAGGCTTTCTGTGGCTTGCCATATATTTTGCTTCAAGGCTTCAATATCCATAGCAGAAATTTTATCAGGCAAAAACAAAAGGGGACTTATGCCCCCTTTCAAACTTGCGTTGCAAAGTTACAAATAAAAATGCTTTTTGCAAATTTTTCTTTTATTTTTTTAACTTTTTTGCCAAAAATCTTGCAGTATGATTTTGCGAAGCAATGGCTATCATCTGTTCGGGTGTGCCTGCAAAACAAATTTTACCACCACGCTTCCCCCCTTCGGGTCCCAAATCTATAATCCAATCGGCAGATTTAATAATTTCTACATTGTGTTCAATCACAAGCACCGAATTTCCATTTTCTACAAGCAGTTGCAAAGCTGTAAGCAATTTTTGTATATCGTGAAAATGTAATCCTGTTGTAGGTTCATCAAAAATAAAGAGTTTCTTGCCTTGTTTGCTCAAATTACTATCCAAGAACGAAGCCAACTTTATTCTTTGAGCCTCCCCTCCCGAAAGCGTATCAGAAGATTGCCCTAACTTTACATAGCCCAAACCCACTTTTTGCAAAGGCTTCAGACGCTCTACAATTTTAGGCTCTTTGGCAAAAAATTCTATGGCTTCATCAACGGTTAAATCCAAAACTTCTGTGATGTTTTTCCCTTTGTAAGTAACCTCCAAGACACTCTCTAAGAATCGTTTGCCTTTACAAGCCTCACAAGGCAGAAAAATATCTGCCATAAATTGCATTTCAATCTTTA
This sequence comes from Raineya sp., assembly GCF_053497555.1. Classification (NCBI taxonomy): domain Bacteria; kingdom Pseudomonadati; phylum Bacteroidota; class Cytophagia; order Cytophagales; family Raineyaceae; genus Raineya; species Raineya sp. The sequence goes on from NZ_JBRCWE010000090.1 coordinate 9,697, forward strand.
CCACTCCTTCGCCTTTGCACACTTCGCAACGTCCCCCTTCTACATTAAAAGAAAAAATACCTGCTTTGTAGCCTCGCTGTTTGGCAAGTGGCTGGGCGGCAAATAGCTCCCTTATCAAATCGTAGGTTTTGCTATACGTAGCAGGATTGGAACGTGAGGATTTTCCAATTGGGTTTTGGTCAATGTATTCCACCCCTTTAAGCAAATTCAAATCTCCTTCCAAACTATCGTAAGCCCCTATCTCGTTTTCTTCCGAAAAAGTGAGGTCAAAATGTTTGGCAAGAGCAGGCATCAAAACCTTCTTGACAAGCGTAGATTTACCCGAACCCGAAACACCCGTTATCACACAAAAAATCCCCAAAGGAATTTGTACATCAATATCTTGCAAATTGTTTTCCCTTGCTCCTTTTACCCAAATGCTATTTGCCCATTTGTGGCGAAAAGTAGGTATAGCGATTTGGTCTTTACCGCTTAAATATCTGATGGTTTTGGATAAAGGAAATTTTTGGGTGTCAAAATCATTTTTATTACCCTGAAAAACAATATCCCCTCCTCTTGCTCCCGCTTCGGGACCAATATCTATAATGTAATCCGCTACTTGCATAAGTTCCTCTTCGTGCTCTACAACCACCACAGTATTGCCTAAATTGCGAAGTTGTAAGAGAACTTCAATGAGTTGTTGGGTATCGCGAGGGTGCAAACCTATGCTGGGTTCATCAAGGATATACATAGAACCCACCAAAGCACTGCCCAAAGCCGTAGCAAGTTTTATTCGCTGAAACTCCCCTCCCGAAAGCGTTGCTGTAGCTCTATTGAGCGTTAGATAGCCCAAGCCCACTTTTAACAAATAATTCAAGCGGTTGCGAATTTCTGTAAGAATGCGTTTGGAAACTTTCTGCTCAAATTCATCAAGTTTGAGCTTTTCAAAGAAATCTGCTACCTCTTCCACGGGCATCAGGAGAAGCTCTTGCAAAGATTTTCCACCAATTTTTACATAAGAAGCATCTTTGCGTATGCGTGTGCCTTTACACTCGGGGCAAATGGTACGACCTCGGTAACGATACAAAAGAATACGATATTGAATTTTATAGCTTTCGCTCTCCAAAAACTTAAAAAAGTCGTTGATGCCGTAGATAGTATCTTTTTCTTTTTTTCCTTTTTTGCCTTGCCAAAGCAAATCTTTTTCGGCTTCGGAAAGGTCTTTGTAAGCTCTATGAATCGGGAAATCGTAGAGTAGGGTTGCTTTACGCATAAAATCTTTTTTCCACTCTCCCATTTTTTCGGTTCGCCAAGGGGCTACTGCATCTTCATAGACAGAAAAATTGGGGTTAGGGATAACCTGTTTTTCACTGATACCCAAAATATTACCAAAACCCTCACAAGTTTTACAAGCCCCATAAGGATTGTTGAAATTGAAAAAGTGAATGGTAGGCTCTTCAAAGGCTATGCCGTCCAGTTCAAATTTATCGGAAAAAGTTCTTTTTTCAACACCTACAAATTCTATGAGGCACTCTCCTGCTCCTTCAAAAAACGCTGTTTGTACCGAATCTGCAATACGAAAACGGCTTTCCTCATCATTATGCTTTACAGAAGTTCTATCAATGAGTACAAAGACATTTTCCCAATGCTTTTGAGCCAATTCCTTGCCTTTTTGCTCCAAAAACTCCTCAATAAATACCACTTCGTCGTTTAGTAGAATTCTTGTAAAACCTTTTTGCAGAAGGATTTGTAGCTCTGTTTCAAGGGTTCGGTCGTAAAGATTTTTCAGCGGGCTGGCAATGATGACTTTTTGTTCTTCAGGAAAAGTAAAAATGTAATCCGTAACGCTATCTACGGTGTCTTTGCGAACTTCTTTGCCCGAAACAGGCGAAAAAGTCTTGCCTATACGAGCATAAAGTAATTTGAGGTAGTCGTAAATTTCGGTGGTTGTACCTACGGTAGAACGCGGATTTTTAGAACTTACCCTTTGCTCAATGGCGATAGCAGGCGAAATACCTCTGATATATTCCACTTCGGGCTTTTGCATACGAGCCAAAAATTGCCTTGCATAAGCACTCAAACTTTCTACATACATTCTTTGCCCTTCGGCAAAAAGCGTATCAAACACCAAAGAAGATTTGCCCGAACCCGAAACACCTGTTACCACTACCAACTTATTACGAGGAATGGCTACATCTATATTTTTTAGATTGTGTAACTTTGCACCCTTGATAAGTATAAATTCTTTGGTAGAAAGATTTTCAAAATTATCTTTTGGAAACTCAACAGCCGATTGCATATAAAAGCCATTTAAGAATATTTTTTGCGGAACTCTAATCGTTTCAGTTCTCTTTGCAGTATGATTTCAACAATTTTTTCAGCATCTTGTTTGGCAAAAGCCTCTGAAAATTCGTTTTCAGGTAAATCTAAGCGATAGGCAACTTGCAGAAGCCTTTCAGGGGCTTTTTGTAAAAGATTTTTCACAAAAAACAAAAGATAATTTCGCAATTCGTCCCAAGAAAGCAAGGCTTGCGGCGTAAAATCTTCACAATGCTTTTGCAAATGGTTTTGAAGGAGTTCTAAATCTTGAAGCATCTGTATTTTTTGGCAAAGGTAAAGAAAAAAGTCCTCTTTTACAGAGGACTTTTACAATTTTTGTTTGCTAATTTCTGACAATCTTGTATAGCTCTCGTGAGCTTGTCCCTTTCACTTCTACCAGATACACGCCTTGTGGTAAGAGAGAGAAATCTATTTGATTTTCGCCAAACTTCAATTCCATTACTCGCAAGGTTCTGCCGTGTACATCTTGGATTTTAACTTCCAAGTTTTCTTGCAAGCTATTTACAAACAAAATATCACGTGTAGGATTGGGATAGATACCTGCCAGCAAATTAGACTTTTCGGAAGAAAGTGAAACGATACGCGAGTAAGCAAATTTGCCGTCTTTATCTATCTGCTTGATACGGTAGTAAATTTTGCCTGTAATTTTACTGCTCAAGCCTCTATCTTCAAATACATAACGGTTTTCGGATTTCTTTTTAGCAGAAACTTGACCAACTTTTGTAAATTCTCGGGCATCAAAACTTCTTTCTACTTCATAAAAATCGGTGTTGATTTCGCCGAGTGTATTCCACAAAACTTCGGGAATACGATTTTCGTTGTAGCGAGCCTGAATACTTAAAAACTCTACAGGCAAAGGATTGACAATATCCGAAATTGTCCAAGGCGAAAACGCCGTGATATTGATAGGAATACTGCTAATCAGTGGAGTTGTGGTAGGTGCGGCAAAAATTGGACTACGAATTTCCCATACGGTTCCATTGTTACGCCAAGCCTGCAACTGATTGACATCTTTGCCATTGTTGATAGCAGGCAACCAACGAAACTCCACGCCGTTTCTACCATTAGCCACCGAAGGCTCAATGTACCAAGTACAGGCAATAGAAGTAAATGTACCTACTATCTGAATACCTGCAACATCTGAAACTCTCAACAAATCTAATACGCCCAAATCTGCCCCTGCAGGTAAATTCAGACCTAAAAAGTCAAAAGCACCTACACCAACATTGCGAATAGTTCGGGCACGCCCTAAAATTCGGCTATTATTTTTTTCGCCAACCGTAAGTGGATTAGCGGCGGGGTCTATGGCAACAGGTGTAAAATTAAGCGTATTGGCATTGGTCTGAATGTATCCGTCATTGAAAATTACTTGGTTGTTGATAGTCAGGTCGCCAAGCATATTAAGTGTTTTTCCTGAACCATTCATTTCCCAGTTTTCACTGATAACAGGCGAAGCCCCCACAGGTACAAAATCGGTATCGTAAGCCGTAAGAGGTCGGTCTGTGGCAGAACCATCATCAAAATAAGTACCTTGTTCAACATTTAAGGTAAATCCATCGGCATTGATAACATTAGTGCCTCTACGAATACGAGGTGAAGCCGTAAAAGCAGGTGCAATAAAAGAGGCTTGCGTAACAAACACGTGGTTAGGTTTTACGGTTACAAAGCCCAAAGGAGCATAGTCTATGGTATGCTGAATGCGATTTTCAAGCAAAATAAGATTGGGATTAGACATAGCCGTAGGCAATTGCAAGCCCGAACCTACATCATATAAATTATGAACAGCATTGAAATTTACATTTACACTTGCCATTGTAGTAGCAGGAATACCCGATACCCATACACCTGCGTAAGGATTGGGGAAAGCAGGTGCAAGCGGAAGTGCAAGCGTTGATGAGTGGGTGTTTCCAAAAAAAGCATCTAAGGCAATAAATCTTGAAATATTGGGGTGAAATCTATTTTCCTGCCCTGCCGAACCAATAGTGATATTGTTAAATGCAGGATTAGCCCCACTATGATGATTAGCAAAAAGCAAAGCTATCCCTCCCAATAAGCTACTATGATTGAACGTATTGTTCAGGATAGAAATATTGCTCACCGTCATTGCAGGACCAGAAGCAACAGCGAAAGTGCGATTTTTGGTATTAACAACTATATGGTTGTAAGTGGTAGAAGTAGCTCGTGGCGTAAATGTATTATTGTTAATATTCACATTCATAGAACGCCCCAGCCAAATACCTACATTCGGATGCCCTGAAATGGTATTATTGTTGATATTAACAATAGAATTAGCATTGTAGTTATCTTTGATTTCTATTACAGAAAAAGAAACCGTATCAGGAACAAAAGCAGGAACACTAAGATTATTGTTGGCAATATTATGTGTTGTATTAGCAACAGGAATATTCATTTCAATAGCCGCCTGATTGAGAGATAATATGGTATTGTTAGTAATATTAGAATTTCCTCTTACATCTGCCCACTGCAATCCATACCAGCCTCCACCCGTAATGGTATTATTGCTCACAGTACCATAGTTGCCAATAATTCTAATACCTACCCTAAAAAAAGAATTGTTTGCAACATCATTCGTAATAATGTTGTTTTGAATATTTACGAAATTGTTGCCCGGTGTAAAGAAAATGATGTTATTTTCTGAAAGGCGAATGCCGTAAGCGTGTGCATCTACGCTATTAGGAACATTGTTGATATTTTCTATGTAATTATTGAAAATCTCTAAATTGTTGTAGGACCCGGGAGTAGCGTGGTTTGCCACAAAAATACCGTGCCTACCATTGGTGCTTGTACCACCTGCTCCATTTACTTGTAAATGTAAATGTTCAATAGTGATATTCGGTGCAGAAGCTATCAATATGCTTTCACAAGGAGCTTGCATAATCAGAATAGGGCGTGGTGCTACACCTCCATTGCCTAATAAATGAATAGCCTTATTTACCAAAATATCTGCATCAATAGTATAGTTTGGCAGACCAGAACGAATATCCAAAACATCTTTGAAGGCAGTATTGGCTATAAGAATTCCTTGCCTAATAGGACCAATTGCGGTTGAGGTTTCTGTAGGAGTAGCTCTGTAAGTTTTAGAACTATTGATTTGCACTCCTCTTTGTCCCGAAGCGTTGCCAGCTACATCATCTAAATCTACTGCCGCCCAAGGATTAAATGCTACGTTACTATTTGTAGTCGCCGAAAATTCAGGGAAATTGGGTGCGGTAACACCAGGGTTAGCAACTAAATAGCTTTCAATATCTGTTAAAGCAAATGCTACATTTCCTAACCAGTTCCCAGTATAATCGTTGAGGTTATTAGGGAGAAAATTGGAATTTTGAAGTAATCTCATTGCTTTGAAAGTATAGCTTGTTACATTATTGTAACGAACAATATTTCCATTAGCTGTTGTTGAATTGTCCCTATCAAAATAAAGTGTATTAGCGTGTCCAGTAATTGAAGGACTACTATTCGCCGTACCTGCATTGATATTTCCGCCTTGTAGTTGAATACCAATCTGACAGCCTGTTATTCTGTTATTTAAGATTCTATGATTATTCCCTCCTGCCACGATACCAAAACCATTTCCCTGATTTCCTCCACAAGTGCCACAAGTTCCACTACCTGGTTGTATATTTTCTATGGTGTTATTGGCTACAAAAACTCCCGCTGGTTCAGGGAAAGCGGCAACTCCTTCTCTCCTACAAATTATAGCTATTCCTGCTACATCTCTTGAACCATTTCCTGTAGAAGACTGAAAAATGCGATTATCCGAAACTACTACTCTCCCCCCCCCTGTATTAGAACTATTACCTGTAGTATTTTTAAGTTCTATCCCAAAACGTGCATTACCTGTAAGTTCTACAATATTATTGGTAATTTCTATTACATTACTAGCAGGTGAGGAATAACCTTCATAAATTGCTAACTGGGAGTCCCCATTATTACGAAACTCGCAACCACTGACAACAAAACTACCACTTAAAGATTGACATATACCAATATCAAAACCTACTAAACCATTATTATTAAACTCTGAATTACTCAATGTAAGGTTGGATATGGAAATATTGTTGTTAAAAAGAAATATACCCCTTGTAACCGTACCTACATTATTATTAAATCTTGAGTTTTGTATAACAAAATTGCTGAAATTATGACTAAATGTAGCAAATACACCGTGACTGGCGTTTCCACTCACAGAAATGCTATTAAAAGTGAGGTTTTGAATATTTGTTGCAGTATTGCTGAAATAAATGCCGTTTTGAAAATTAGTGATAGTAAGATTAGAAATTGTAACGTTGTTTATAGATGTAGTAACATTTATTCCATAGCCCGTACCCGTTCCTTGAATGATAGTTACACCTATACCTTGCCCTATAAGGCTAACGGATTTATTCAAAGTACAACCATCATAAGTACCATTATCAATGTTAATCACATCACCATTTGAGGCGGTTGCTATTGCATTATTAATTGTCAATTTGGCAGAAGCCCAAGAGAGACCATTATTAGAATCATTCCCAGTAGTGGAAACATAATAGTGAGTTTGAGCTTTTACAATAATACAAAGTAAAAATGCAAGAGATGATAAACTTAGCTTTTTCATACTAGTTTTAGTTTTAAGATTAAACAACTATCTTTCAGCAAAATATATTTTGCAAAGTTTTACTCTAAAAGTTAAATGGTTTGGACAAAATAATAATGAGGAAAACTAAAAAGAATAGCGTCAATTTGTATAAAAATACAAATAAGAGAATAGTTGTTTAATAGAGCTTTGCCTATTTATACTCCGAAACTTGGGAAGGTAACCAAAAATTTTACATTTTTTTGAAAAAAAAAGTGTATTTTTTTTGAAAATCAGCAAATTAAAAATTAAGAAATTCTCCGAATTTCTGCACCAATGGCATTGAGCCTGCCGTCAATGTTTTCGTAACCTCTATCAATCTGTTCGCTATTTTCAATAATGCTTACTCCTTCGGCGGAAAGAGCCGCTATGAGCAAGGCTACCCCCGCCCGAATATCAGGCGAACTCATTTTAATCCCTCGTAAAGGATATTTACGATTGATGCCTATTACCGTAGCCCTATGGGGGTCGTTTAAGATAATTTGAGCCCCCATATCAATCAGTTTATCTACAAAAAACAAACGACTTTCAAACATCTTTTGATGAATAAGCACTGTTCCTTCTGCTTGAATAGCCGTAACAAGTACAATGCTTAGCAAATCAGGTGTAAAGCCAGGCCAAGGAGCATCATCAACTTTCAGAATAGAACCATCGATAAAAGTGCTAATCTGATAATTTTTTTGTGCAGGAATAAAAATATCATCACCTCTAAACTCCATTTCTATACCCAACTTACCAAAAACTCTCGGAATACAACCCAAATACTCTATACCACAATTTTTGATAGTAATTTCGGAGGCAGTCATTGCGGCAAGACCAATAAAACTACCCACTTCAATCATATCGGGCAAAATGGTGTGTTCGGTGCCTTGCAGGCTTTCTACCCCTTCAATGGTAATCAAATTAGAGCCAAGCCCTGAAATTTTAGCCCCCATTCGGCAAAGCATACGGCACAACTGCTGAATGTAAGGCTCGCAAGCGGCGTGATAAATCGTAGTAGTGCCTTTGGCAAGTACCGCCGCCATTATGATATTGGCTGTTCCTGTTACAGAAGCCTCATCAAGCAGAATGTATTTGCCTTGCAAATTAGAGGCATCTATTTCATAAAATTCGGTTTTGGGGTTGTAATTGAACTTTGCTCCAAGTTCCTGAAAGCCCAAAAAATGTGTATCCAAGCGTCTTCTGCCAATTTTATCGCCACCGGGTTTAGGAATTTTGCTTTTACCAAAACGGGCAAGCAAAGGTCCTAAAATCATTATAGAACCTCGTAAAGCAGAAGCCTTTTGAGTATAGGCAGGCGTTTCCAGATACTCTAAATTGATATTGCGAGCCTCAAACCGATAGGAATGAGAGTTAATTTTATCAACTTTTACACCTAAATCTTGCAGAATTTCTATAAGTTTAAGCACATCTCGTATCTGCGGAATATTATGCACAACTACGGGTTCGGGGGTAAGCAACACTGCACATAAAATTTGTAGAGCCTCATTTTTTGCTCCCTGAACGCTCAATTCTCCTTGAAGCGATTTGCCACCTATTACTTGAAATGCAGACATTTTTGTTTGTGGATTTAGACATTGAAAATTGATTGCAAGCAACCACACAATAGTAGTGAGGTTATCACTTTATATTTCAAATTACTTCAAATTTTTTTCCAAATAATCGGTATAAAGAGTAAATAAAAGCAAGCGACTTTGCCAACTATACGCTACGCCGTGATTACCGGGCGGAAAGATACGCAAATCAACATCTTTACCTGCATCAATCATTGCTTTCGTAAGTTGGAAAGTGTGCTTTACGTGTACATTCTCGTCCATTGCCGAATGTACCAAAAGCATTTTGCCCTTAAAATTCTTAACATAATTCATACAAGAGGAAGCCACATATTTGGCATCGTTTTCGGGCAAAAGTCCCATATAACGCTCCGCATAAATGCTATCATACAGACGCCAATCGGTAACAGGTGCCCCTACAATGGCTACCTTGAAAATATCCGGATAATTCAGTATTGTAAAAGCCGACATATAGCCACCGTAGCTATGCCCACGAATAGCAATACGATTGGCATCTACAAAGCCTTGCTTTATCAGAAATTGAGCAGTCTCGGCAAAATCTTTGCTTTCGTATTTGCCAAGTTGTTCATAAACAATCTTTTCAAAAGCATAACCATATCCCCCACTGCCTCTGTTATTTATGCTTGCAACAACATAACCTTGTTGAGCTAAATATTGTTCCCAAGCGTCTCTACCAAATTCATTATACACACTCTGAGCCCCAGGCCCGCCGTAGATATTCAGAACCAAAGGATATTTTTGGTTAGGATTGAAATTCTGAGGTTTTACAAGGTAAATATCAATTTTTTGCCCATCGGAAGTAGTAAAGTTGGTAAGTTCACGAGGCGAATAGGCATTTTCTTGAATAAATTTGCTCACTTCGGCATTCTCTACCATTTTTTTGAGCATTTTAGGTGTTTTAGCCACTTCCCAAAGCTCTACTTGCATAGGTGTGGTAGTATTGGAGTATCTATCCAAGTAATATTTACCATTCGGCGAAAAATCAATGATATGCCTTCCTGCAACTTGTGTGAGACGGCGTTTGTTTTTTCCTAAAAAATCTATTTCGTACAAATGTCTTTCCAAAGGAGAACTTTCCGTAGAAGTGTAAAAAATTTTCTTATTTTTAGCATCAACATTATGCACAAAAACTACTTCCCAATTGCCTTTGGTAACTTGTCCAAGTATTTTTCCGTTGTAATCGTATCGGTACAAATGAGCAAAGCCATCGCGTTCGGAAATCCAAAAGAACTCTTGTACCCCTTGCGGAAAAAAAGCATAGTGCATAATACCTGCAAAGAAATCAAATACATCTATCCACGCTTTGGAAGTTTCTTCCATAATGAGTTTTGCCTCGCCATTTTGTACATTGGTAAAATACAATTTCAGATGATTTTGCTTGCGATTGAGATGCATTACTGCCAGTTGCCCTGCTACCGAAGTCCAATAAATGCGTGGAATATAGCCATCGCCTAAATCTACTTTTGCCCAAGTACGCTGATTTTTTTCCACATCAATCATTCCGATTTTCACAAGCGGATTGTTATTGCCCACTTTGGGATAAGGTAGTTTTTCGTAAGTATCGGCAAGTCCGCTGTAATCAGTCATTTGGAAAATCGGAACGTTGCGTTCATCAGTTTGCCAAAAAGCGATATAACGGCTATCAGGCGACCATTCCCAAGCCTGAGCCAAACCGAACTCTTCTTCATATACCCAACCAAAACGCCCATTCCATACGTTTTCTTGGGCATCGGAAGTAAGTTGTGTTTCTTTTTGGGTGGCAAAATCAAATACAAAAAGATTGCCCCCTTTTTCATAGGCTATTTTTTTGCCATCGGGGGAAAGCTCGGCTGAATGAGCATCTTTGGCAGCAAGTTTGAGCGTTTTAGCCGTTACATCATAAAAATAATAGTCCGAAATACCCGAACGGCGATAAATAGGACGAAAATTGGTTTGAAAAAGCAAGTATTTACTATCCTTTGACCACTGGAAAGCACTATAACTGAAATTTTGGTTTTTATCAGGAAACTTCAAACCCGAAGCACTGAAAATAACTTCTTCTTTGCCTTCTTTGGGCGAAAAAACCTTGATTTCCCCTACTCCTTCTATAAAAGAAAACTTTTCCCCGCCCTCAATCCAATTTACACTTCTGGGTCCGAAACTACCTGTAAGTTTCCCTCCCGAACTCAAAGCCTCTTGAAGCGAAGCAAAACGCTTTTTTTCTTGGGCTTGAGCGGTAAAGAATGTAAGCAAAACAGCAAAGCCAAATAGTAAAAATCTTTTTTGCATAAATCAACAGTTAAGATTACCTTGCAAATAAACATATTCTCGCCAAAAGAAAAAAGTTGGCTTGAAAAAAATTGCAACAAAAAATGTTTAATTTGCAGGCAAATTTTTGGAATAATGGATTTTCATATACTTATCAGCAACCTGACCAATCCCACGATTTTATTTTTCTTGCTTGGGATTTTGGCAACTACGCTCAAAAGCGACTTGGAAATTCCACAATCATCAAGCAAGTTTATATCCTTGTATTTGCTTTTTTCCATTGGTTTCAAGGGTGGGCAGGAATTAGTACATAGCCATTTTACTTCCGAAATTATTTTTTCGTTACTGCTGGGTATTTCTATTTCTGCGATTATTCCACTTTACACATTTTTCTTGCTGAAAAGAAAATTGAGCATAGGCGATGCAGGAGCGATAGCCGCCACGTATGGCTCGGTAAGTGCTGTAACTTTTGTTTCGGCAGTATCTTTTTTGGAAATTCAAAAAATGGCTTTTGGTGGGCATATGGTTGCCGTAATGGCTTTTATGGAAGCCCCTGCTATTATTGTTGGGGTTACGCTCATCAAGAAGTTTGAAAAAGACGCTTCCAAACAAAGTAGCAATATGTGGGAAATCATCAAACATTCCTTTACCAATGGGAGCGTTCTGATGATTTTCGGCAGTCTGATTATTGGTATTATTTCTGATGATAGGCAAGCCGAAGGTATTAAACCCTTTACTACCGATATTTTCAAAGGATTTTTGGCTATTTTTCTTTTAGAAATGGGAATGGTAACGGCTCGGCGTTTTGCTTCTTTCCGCAAGCAAGGGCTTTTTCTCACCTTACTGGCTATTTTCTTGCCTGCTTTTAATGGTATTATGGCGGTAGCGGTCAGTTCGCTTATTACCCACGATATTGGAAACCGATTTATATTTGGTGTGCTTGCGGCAAGTGGTTCGTATATTGCGGTGCCTGCGGCTATGAAGTTTGCCGCCCCCAATGCCGACCCTGGTATCTATATTCCTATGGCTTTGGGACTTACTTTCCCCTTTAATATTTCTGTGGGTTTTCCTCTTTATTTTGCAGTAGCCAATGCTATTTGATATGCCTCACATTTTGCTTTTAGATAATTTTGATTCCTTTACTTACAATTTACAAGACTATCTGGAACGTTTGGGGGCAAAATGTAGTGTATTTCGTAATAACATTGATTTAGAGCGTATTACTCAACAAAAATACGATGGCGTAGTTCTTTCGCCAGGTCCTGCTACACCTCGTAAAGCGGGAAACTTGATGAGTGTTTTGGATTTTTATCATCAAGAATTACCTATTTTGGGGGTTTGTTTGGGTCATCAGGCAATTGGTGAGTTTTTTGGAGCTACGCTCACACAGGCACACCAACCTATGCACGGAAAAATTTCAGAAATTATTACGCAAGAAGGTATTTTATTTGCAAATTTGCCCCCAAAATTCAAGGTGGTGCGTTATCATTCACTTGTTTTGCAGAATATTCCCCAAACCTTGAAAATTACTGCATTTACTACGGATAGCTACCAAGAAATAATGGCTTTGGAGCACAAGCATTTACCTATTTTTGGCGTTCAATTTCACCCCGAAGCTATCTTGTGTGAGTATGGATTAGAGATTTTAAGAAATTGGCTCAATGTTTTATGAAAGTGGTTTTTATTTTTGGAGGAATACCGCATTATTTAGAAGATTTTCTCAATAAACTCAACGAAACGGAAAATTTAGAAGTAGCGGTTATATTGCCCGAAAGTAAAAGTTCAACGATCGGCTCAGGGGTTTTGGAAGTAAAAAATAATGCCAAATTCAAGAAAATATATGCCAAAGAAGGACTGCTTCTGGGGCAAAAATCTTATATCAAAAATTTGAGTAAAATCATCAAATCCGAAAAACCTCAGATTATTGTTGTAGGCTGGCCTTATATTTTGGGTTTATATTTCAATTGGGGGCTAAAATGGTGGATTCGCAAGCAAGGTGTGAAGGTCTTTTACAGAAGTATCCCTTACCAGCTACCTAAATATGAGCAAGCTCTCCAATTTTATGCCCAACAAGGCTTTTTTGATGAAAATATGAACCATATCAAAGCAGATAGCTTTGCCAAAAAGATAAAATACTGGCTTATTACGCAAATCAATAAGTTGTATTTTCAATGGGTAGATGGTCATCTGAACTATTGCACAAAAGCCCTTGATATTCTACCCTCATACGGCGTAAAAAAAGAGAAAATTTTTGTAACCTACAATTCCATTGATACCGATAAAATCTGGGAAGCCAAAGAAAAAGTTAAGAATCAGCCAAATATTCTTGCCCCTAATCCTTACAGGATTATTCACGTAGGCAGGCTTATCAAATGGAAAAAAGTGGATATGCTTCTCAAAACCTTCTTGAAAGTATTATCCAATTTTCCAAAAGCAGAATTGATTATAATTGGCGATGGACCCGAAAAAGAAAACCTCCAAAAGCTAACTTGCGAGCTTCAAATTGAAAAAAATGTGTTTTTTTTAGGTGCTATCCATAATACCGAGATTTTGGGTAGATATTTTTCAGAAAGTTTGGCTTGCGTATTAGTAGGAGCAGGCGGGCTGGTTATCAATGAAGCAATGGCTTGGGGGAAACCTGTATTGTGTTCGGAGGCAGATGGAACAGAACAAGATTTGGTTCTGAATCATTCCACAGGGCTTTTTTTCCAAAAAGATGACCTTAAAGATTTGCAAGATAAAATTGAGTTTATGTTCCATAACATTGAACTCACACAACAAATGGGTAAGAATGCAGAAAATTTGATTTTTTCCAAAATCAATATTCACGCAGTAGTTCAAAACTTTGTCAATGCCTTTAATGCAGTAACCTCAAATCAATATCAGTTGGTATATGCCCCCAAAAATTATCCATATAGTAGGAGCAAGACCTAATTTTATGAAATTAGCTCCTTTGCAAAAAAATATAGCCAATTGTGGATATTTTGAGCAGAAAATCATTCATACAGGACAGCACTATGATGTACGTATGTCTGATGTTTTTTTTGAAGAACTTCAAATATCCTCTCCCGACTATCATTTAGGAGTAGGTTCTGGTAGCCATACCGAACAAACCGCTAAAATTATGCTTGCCTTAGAACCTATCTTGAAGCAAGAACAACCTGATTGCGTTTTGGTGTATGGAGATGTAAATTCTACCTTAGCCGCTACGCTGGTTTGTACCAAAATGAGATTGCGTATTGCTCACGTAGAGGCAGGGTTACGCTCTTTTGATAACTCAATGCCCGAAGAAATCAATCGTATTCTAACCGACCGAGTAAGCGATATGTTATTTACCCCCTCGGAAGATGCCAACGAAAATCTATTGAGGGAAGGTATCAGCCAAGAAAAAATTTATTTGGTTGGCAATATTATGATTGATAGCCTTTTTGTAGCCTTAGAAATCATTGAAAAAGAAGCTCAAAAAGTTCAAAAAAGTAATCAATGGATAGAAAAATTTGGTAAAAAGGGCTATATTCTCTCTACGGTGCATCGTCCTTCCAATGTAGATAACAAAGACGAACTATTCAAGCTATTTCAGATGCTCAATCAAATTTCAGCAACTACACCTATTATATTACCCATTCACCCTCGTACCTACAAGCAGTTACAAGAAAATTTATCCGATATTTCCTTAAATACGAATTTACAAATTATTGAGCCTTTGGGCTATTTAGATTTTGTAAATTTGCAGAAAAACGCATTATGTATCTTGACGGACTCGGGGGGAATTCAGGAAGAAAGTTCCGTTTTACAAGTGCCTTGTTTTACTTTGCGTCCTAATACCGAAAGACCTATCACCATTGAGCAAGGCACCAATACACTTATCGGCAATCAATTTGACCTTTTGTTGGAAAAAATAAATGAAATTCTGAAAGGCAAAAAGAAAAAAGGCAAAAATATACCCCTTTGGGACGGCAAAACCTCTCAAAGAATTATTGAAATTTTACAGAAAACGATTTAATTTCTCAAAATCGCAATCCAATGATATTACTTGACGGCAAAAAAATTTCTGCTGAAATCAAAGCGGAACTCAAAAAAGAAGTAGAAAAAATCAAAACTAATGGGGGGAAAATTCCCCATTTGGCGGCAATTCTTGTAGGCAATGACGGAGCAAGCGAAACCTACGTCAGAAGCAAAGTAAAATCTTGTGAAGAAGTAGGATTTCATTCTACGCTTTTGCGTTTGCAAGCTGATATTTCCGAGCAAACATTACTAAGCGAAATTCAAAAAATGAATGAAAACCCTGATATTGATGGTTTCATTGTACAACTTCCTTTGCCCAAACACATTTCAGAAAATAAAATTATTGAAAGCATCGCCCCTGAAAAAGATGTAGATGGCTTTCACCCAATCAATATCGGCAGAATGACCAAAAATCTGCCTGCCTATATCCCTGCTACACCTTTCGGTATTTTGCAAATGCTTGAACGCTATCAAATTGAAACCACCAGCAAACACTGTGTTGTAGTAGGCAGAAGTAATATTGTTGGCTCACCAATGAGTATCTTAATGGCTCGCAATGCCCCTATCGGCAACTGCACCGTAACACTTTGCCATAGCAAAACCAAAGATTTAAGAAAATTCACCCAAGAAGCTGATATACTGATAGTTGCACTTGGAAAACCTGAATTTATGAAAGCTGATATGGTAAAAGAAGGTGCAGTAGTCATAGATGTAGGCATTACCCGACTCCCTGATGAAAATGCGGCAAAAGGCTATAAAATTGTAGGCGATGTAAAATTTGAGGAAGTTGCCCCCAAATGTAGCTATATCACACCCGTACCCGGCGGCGTAGGACTAATGACCGTTGTTTCGCTTTTGCAAAATACTTTACTTGCAGCAAAAAAAGCTATTTACTCATAAAATTACTGAAAACTTAAAACTAACGTAAAATAAACCTAACAGCCTTTTGCTACTTTTGGGTAAAATTGTGTATGTGGGATACTATTTTACTTATTTTAGGCGGGCTGGGGCTATTTTTGTACGCTATTACTGCTCTCTCTGATGCTACGCAAGCGGTTGTAGGTGAAAAATTGGAGCAGTGGTTGCGTTATTTTACAAGAAATTTATTTTGGGGTATTCTTACAGGAACAATCGTAACGGCTATTTTGGGCTCATCTTCTGCCGTTATTATTATTACGATTGTACTTGTAAATGCTAATGTTTTCAGTTTCCGACAAGCTATCGGAATAGTGTTAGGTGCCAATGTAGGCACTACCATTAGCAGTCAAATTGTAGCTTTGGATTTGGGTAAAATTTCCCCTATTTTCATTGCTCTTGGGCTAATTTTAAGCATTGCTATCCGTAACGATTGGTGGAAAAATCTTGGTAAAGTAATTTTGTACTTTGGTTTTTTATTTTTTGGCTTGCTTACTATGGAGCAGGCGGTTGAGCCTCTCAAAAAAAGCGAATAGTTTGTGAATTTCTTATCCAATCTGGATAATCTTCTCGTGGGTACTTTGGCAGGAATGACAACTACTCTTATTATTCAATCTTCTTCGGCTACTGTTGGCATAGCCATTGTGCTGGTAAAAAAAGGTATGCTATCACTGAAGGCGGGTATTTCGGTAATGATGGGGGCAGAACTCGGAACCGTAAGCGATACTTTGCTTGCAACCATTAACGGCAAAAGACAAGCCATCAAAACAGGACTTTTTCACTTTGTTTTCAATTTGCTTTCTATTGTTCTTGGCTTGGTACTTTTCTCACCCTTTGTAAATCTGGTAGAATGGATTAGCCCTACCAATCAAGCAGAAAAGATTTTAGCCAACGCTCATTTACTTTTCAATCTTTTGGGCGTAGTAATTTTTGTTTGGTTTGTGCCTTTGTTTGAAAAACTTCTAAACTCTATCTTGCCTGATAAAGCAAGTAGCAGGAAACAAGAATCTCTGGCTCATCATTGAAGTTTTAGGTGTTTTTTGGGCTTAGAGCGATGATGTCGCTCGTAGCGACATCATCGCTTGCACTACACTTTCTTTACAAATAAAGTTTTGACTATCAATTTTTTAAGTGGTAATTACGCGTTAATCCTAAACAACTTCTCTATGTAAAAAATGCAGTGAAAAAAACATTTTTTTCACTGCGTCTTATTTTTTGCAAAAATCCAATAGTTTATCAAAGTAAGCATTAGCCCATACAATAGAGCTATCAGTGTAAGGCTCAAACTTAATTTTTCCATAGACGCTGAAAAAATGTAAGTTTAGCACTTATTTCACAGGTATTTTTTTAACCAAATTTTCGTAACCTTTCTTTTTGGCAATTTTAATATTCAAAATGCCATTTTTCAAAGAGGCTTCCACTCTATCGGGGTCTGCACTTTCAGGAATTTGAAAAACTCTCTGAAAGCAAGCATAGCCAAATTCCCTACGAAGCCAGTTTTTCTCTCTTTCTTCGTTTTCGTACTGCTTTTCGGAATAAATCCGCAAATAGCCGTCTTCTACTTCTACTTTGATGTCCTTTTTGTCCAAACCGGGTACGGCAACCGATACTTCATAAGCCTTTTGCTCCTCGCTGATATTCACAGAGGGCATAAGACCGACCTCTTCACTTTCTTTGGCATCTTTGCCCATTACTTTTCCCCAAAACCGCTCAATCATTTCAGGGAATTTGGGTTTTAGATTTTTAGTCCATTTGAGCAAATCCATAGCCATAGCAGTTTAAGGTTTTGGTTTTCAGTATTTTGAAATGCAAAACACATACCATTTTCCAAATACTTACTTATTGGCAAAATTTTCGGCATTTTTGTCAAGCACAATGGACGAATTGTCCTAAATTTGCCTTAAATTGCCATAGTAAACTGACATTTCGTCTATGTTTCTCTTTAGCCGTATTTTTTGGAAAAAAGTGCTTATCAAATCATTCTGGACTTTACTGACTTGCTTTGTACTTTTTCTGATTTTAGATTTTATTTTCCCTTTTCGTTTTCATATTCGCTATTCACAGGTAGTTTTAGATGAAGAAAATCGCGTTTTAGGGGCATTTTTAAGCCCTGATGAAAAATGGCGAATGAAAACAGAACTATCGGAAATCAACGAAGATTTGCAAAAAGCTTTTATCGCCAAAGAAGACCAATATTTTTTCTACCATTTTGGTATAAATCCTCTGGCAGTTGTAAGAGCGATTTTCAACAACTTATTATCTCAGAAACGCACTTCGGGGGCTTCTACTATTACAATGCAAGTAGCTCGCCTGTTAGACCCCAAGCCTCGCACTTATGGAAATAAAATTTTGGAAATGTTTAGAGCAATGCAATTGGAATGGCACTATTCTAAAAAAGAAATTTTGCAGATGTATCTCAATTTAGTGCCTTACGGAGGCAATGTAGAGGGGGTAAAATCGGCTTCGGTATTGTATTTTCAAAAATTACCACAAAATTTGAGCATTGCAGAAATCACCACGCTTGCCATTATTCCTAATCGTCCTCGCAGTTTGGCACTGGGGAAAGATAATTTGCTTATCCAAAAAGAAAGAAACAAATGGCTCAAAAACTTTGAAAAGAAAAGTATTTTTGATAAAAAAGAAATTTCAAATGCTCTACAGGAACCTCTGAATGTCCAAAGAAATGAAATTCCTCGTTTTGCACCGCATTGGTGTATTCGTTTGGGGCAAAAGTATCCTAAAAACGAAAACATACGAACTTCCTTGCATCTGCCCCTGCAAAATAAAGTACAAACACTTGCCGAAAACTACGTAAAAAAACTCCGTTTGCTTGGAATTGAAAATGTAGCCATTTTAGTTGTAGAAAATAAAACTCGCAAAATTCGGGCATATATTGGCTCACAAAACTTCGCTGAAAGCCAAGTAGATGGCATTACCGCTACACGCTCTCCGGGTAGTACGCTCAAACCCTTAGTGTATGCACTCGCGATGGATTTAGGCAAACTCACCCCCAAAACTACTATTTTGGATATTCCTACCGACTGGGGCGGATATGCTCCCGATAATTTTGATAACAAATTCCGAGGCAAAATTTCCGTGGAAACTGCTCTTTCACTTTCGCTCAATATTCCTGCGGTTGCTACACTGCAAGAAATTTCAGTAGAATATTTTGTAAAAAAGCTCAAACAAGCAGGTTTCAAAACACTGGGCAAGCAAGAAAAGAAAGTAGGTCTTTCAATGATTTTGGGCGGATTTGGAACAAATTTAGAAGAACTTACCAGCCTTTACGTTGCTTTTGCCAATAATGGGCAATATGCCCCTTTGAATTTTTTAGCTACTGATAGCACTCAACGAAGCGATACAATTATTTCAGCTATTTCGGCATATAGCTTTACACAAGTGCTTACGCTTGCCCAACGTCCCGATTTGCCCAAAAGTTATCTAAATGCTAAAAATAAGCCCCTTATTGCTTGGAAAACAGGCACATCTTATGGCAAACGCGATGCTTGGAGCATTGGTTACAATCAGAAATATACCATAGGAGTTTGGATAGGCAACTTTTCGGGTAGAGGCGTACCCGAGCTTTCAGGCTCTGAGGTAGCTACTCCCCTACTTTTTGAAATTTTCAATGCCTTAGATAACCAAACAACTGCTTTGCCACTTGCTCCACCAAATATCACTTTTCGTTTAGTTTGCTCGGAAACGGGATTACCGCCAAATGCTTTTTGTGAAAACCAAGTGATTGATTACTTCATTCCGCTGGTATCGCCTTCGCAAGTTTGTGAGCATCAAAAAGAGCTATATGTTTCGGCAGATGAAAAACTGCAATACCTACCCGACTGCTTACCCGAAACAGGCTACAAAAAAAAATTCTATCCTGTTATTTCTGCCGAGTTGCAAACCTATTACGAAGCCGAAAAAATTCCTTATCTCAAAACACCTCCTTTGCACCCCAGTTGCGAGCATCAACTGCAAATTAGTGAGAAAAGCAAACCTCAAATCGTTTCACCTGTGGCAAATAAAACCTACCTCATACCCGAAAATCAAGCTACCGAACTGATGCTCAAAGTCTATGCCCAAAACGATGTAAAGAAAGTATATTGGTACATCAACGAAAAATTTTACCAAGAAACCAATGCCCAAGAAAATGCCTTTTTCAGACCCAAAATGGGCAAAAATATCATCACTTGCGTTGATGACAAAGGTAGAAGCCAAAAAATTAGTATTTGGGTGGAAAGGGAGTAGAAGGGCTTATTTGATAAAATTTATTAAATTTGCAAGAAAGAATGCCCTATGCAAGAAGCATCATTTGCATTGAGAAAGAGTTTCAAATCAATCAAATCTCCACTCAATTACATTGGTGGAAAATATAAACTTTTAGACCAAATTCTGCCTCTATTTCCTAAAAAGATAAGCACTTTTATTGATTTGTTTGCAGGTGGTTGCAATGTTGGCTTAAATGTGAAAGCAGAAAAAGTTATCTGCAACGACAACCTGAAATTTTTGGTGGAAATGTACCAAGAATTTCAGAAAAATAGTCTTTCAGAAATCTTGCAACATATTGAAAGACAAATTACTCAATTTGAATTATCTTTGAGTAATGAAGAAGGCTACAAAAAACTACGTGAGCATTACAACATACATAAGAACCCTTTGGATTTATTTGTTTTAGTGGCTTTTTCGTTCAATCATCAAATCCGTTTCAACAATTCTCACGAGTTTAATAATCCTTTTGGGCGAGAAAGAAGTAGTTTTAACGACACAATGCGGGCAAATCTTATCCAATTTGTACGTAAAATTCAGGCTACTCATATTCAATTTACTTGCTTTGATTTTGAAAAATTTGATTTTTCAGACTTAACCGAAAACGATTTTGTCTATTGCGACCCGCCTTATTTGATTAGTTTAGGCACGTACAATGACGGGAAGCGTGGTTTTACAGGTTGGGACGAAACCCAAGAACACAACCTTTTGTCAATTTTAGAAAATCTACATCAGCGAAATATAAAATTTGCTTTGTCTAATGTGTTGGAACACAAAGGTAAGGAAAATGAAATTTTGAAAAATTGGCTTAATAAAAACAACTATTTGAAAGTCAATTATTTGCGTGCAGATTATAGCAACTCTAACTATCAAACTTTGGTGCGTGAAAAAAATACAAGCGTAGAAGTTTTGATTACGAATTACGAAGTAGAGAAACCTAAAACTTTGTTTGATTAGATGAGATTTATTGGAAACAAAGAGAATTTAGTAGAAAAAATTTATCAAATTTTCCAAAGCAAAGGTATTGTAGGAACTTCATTTTTTGATTTTTTTGCAGGAACAAGCAATGTAGGGCAGTTTTTCAAAAAGAAAGGTTATCAAGTTTTTTCGTCTGATTTGTTGTATTTTTCCTTCGTCTTGCAAAAGGCATACATTGAAAATAACGAAGCACCAATTTTTGAAAAATTGTTGCAAAAAATAAAAGTCAAAACTAATTCACTTTTTGCAAATCCTTTGATGCAGGTAGTTGATTATCTGAATACTATCACACCACAAGAAGGTTTTATTTTTCAGAATTACACACCCGAAGGAACGAAAAGTTTAGGTATTCCGAGAATGTATTTTAGCAACGAAAACGGAAAAATTATTGATGCTATTAGAAAGCAAATAGAAACTTGGAAAACTGAAAACTTATTAACTGAAAACGAATATTATATTTTATTGGCTTGCCTGATTGAAACCGTACCTTTTTATGCTAATATTTCAGGAGTTTATGCGGCGTTTCAAAAAGTTTGGGATGCAAGAGCAGTCAAAAAATTGACTTTGCGACCCATTGAAATTATTGTTAGCGACAAAGAAAACAAGGTTTTTAATCAAAATTCGGTTAAATTGATTTCAGAAATACAAACGGATATTTTGTATTTAGACCCACCTTACAACCAAAGACAATATGCACCGAATTATCATTTATTGGAAACCATTGCTAAATATGATAATCCAAGCATAAAAGGCGTGTCGGGTATGCGAAATTATGAAAATCAAAAATCGCAATTTTGCAATGCAGAAACTGGCTTAAAAGAACTTTATAATGTTGCTAAAAACGCCTATTACAAATATTTGGTTTTGAGCTATAACAGCGAAGGTATTATGCCAAAAAATAAAATTTTATCTATTTTGAGCGATTTTGGCGAAGTGGAATTGGTAGAATTTGATTATTTGCGTTTTAAGTCAAATTCAAATGGTGAGAGCAAAACCAAGAAATTTGTGAAAGAACAACTTTATATTTTGAAACGAAATGAAACCTAACCTTTGGCTACTCACCGAAGAAAGACCTAAAAAAGAAGTCTTGACAACTATCTTCCAAAAGTTTGCGAAAGATTACGGTTTTGCGTGTTTTATGGATAGTTTGCGGATTTTGCCCATTTTAGAAAATGATAAATTTACTTTCACTTACGAAGTAACGGGTTTTCGGTGTAATAAAGTGAATAAGGTTTTTATTAAAACCGTTTCAGGCAATTCTAGTTTTACGGACTTTTTGGTTTTCTACCAAGAAAACGAGCCTACACAAGCCGATACGCCCATTTATGCCATAGAGGAAACCAAAACAGACGATAAAGAAAGCCGAAATACAGGTGTGTATCAGCGTTGTAGTAAGTTTGTTTTTATCAAAAATTACTACCCAAATGTCAGAATGATAATGCTTTACAATTTGCAAGTAGAGCAAAAAGAAAAACCCACTGAAACCTATATTTTCGGTACAAGACTTTTATTGACGTTGGGAGTTGAGATTTTGGGCAAAAAATTAGACGAAGATATTTTCAAACCTTTTGAGAGTATAGACGAAATCATTGAATTTAAAGCAAATATGCGAAAAGCTCCTGCGGGAAATGTCCCTATTTTGCTAACAAAATTTGCAGATAAAATAGAGATTTCAGGCAGACTTTACAAAAGTGGCGGACTTTCTCACGACCCAAATATTGGAGCTTTGAGTATAATTTGTGCGGTTTTACGTAAATTGGGTTGGACTAAAAAATTAGAAATTACACAGCACAGATTAGAACAAAAGCACGTAGGAAAAACCAATAAGTTTATCCAAATAGCCAATAAATTAGGCATTTCTTTGCAAGATTTAGAAATTCCACAAGCGGAATTGAACGTGAATTATTGGGAATACAACACCGAAGGAGAAAAATTAGGTACAATTTTTATTCATTTGGTAGTAGAAAATTTTACGCAAGGATATTCCATTTTTGAAAATCACGCAGGTAGTGAAAAAGGCTATTTTATCACAAAAGAAGGCGAAGCAATTCCGTTAGCGAAATACAAAGATAGAGAGAAATACAAGGCAGGCGACAAAGACCAAATTATCCACATTCCCGACCTGATTTTGATAGATTTTGGGCGTAGCGAAGTAATAAATATTGAAGGCAAAAAGTACAAATTTCGTTCGCAAGGCATTGCAGAGTTGGCGAATTACGATTTTATTGAGCAAAATTACATCAAAAAGTATTACCCAAAATTCAAAATTTTGCGAACTGTGGTGCTTTACGGTAGTAAAGAAAAGCAAATTGTAGAAATAGAAATAGGGTTTTTACTCAACGAAAACGGCGAACTCATTTTAGGAATTAAAGCCCCTCAACTTTTTCAAGAAGCCATCAAAAACTTGCTTGACTTTTGGGCGTGAAAATATGCAGTCCTCAACAAAGTTTATTTTTTCTGCTTTCAAACTAATTTTTCATACACATACCTCACAATATCCTCTGCTACTTCTTTTTTATTTTTGAGCGGGAAATCGGTTTTATTGCCGTTTTTGTCTAAAATGCTGATTTTATTGGTATCGTAGGCAAAACCTGCTCCTTCGTCTTTGAGTGAGTTCAACACTACTATATCAAAATTTTTCTTTTGCAATTTTTGTAAAGCATTTTCGGTTTCATTTTGGGTTTCCAAGGCAAAACCCACAAAAAATTGGTTTTTCTTTTTCTTTTGCCCCAAAGTAAAGGCTATATCTACATTTTTGATAAGTTCCAGAGTAAGTGTTTCGGTACTTTTCTTGATTTTTTCAGTAGCTACTTCTTTGGGACGGTAGTCAGCCACAGCCGCCGAAAAAACACAAATATCCATCTGCTCCACAAGATTTTGAACCACTTCAAACATCTCTTGGGCTGAGCTAACCTTGTAAAAACTAACTTTTTCAGGTTGAGCGATAGCAGTATTAGCGGCAATCAGATGCACTTCTGCCCCTTTTTGGGCAAAGCTTTCTGCCAAAGCAAAGCCCATTTTCCCCGTAGAATGGTTGCTAATGAAGCGTACAGGGTCTATTGGCTCACGGGTAGCCCCTGCCGTTATCATCACCTTTTTGCCTGCAAAAATTTGTTTTTCCTGAAAGAAATTATCCAAAAAAGCCACAATATGCTCGGGTTCAGCCATTCGCCCCTCCCCTACCAAACCGCTTGCCAATTCGCCATACTCAGAAGGTATGATAAAATTTCCATATTTTTGTAGTTTTTGCAAATTTTCCTGAGTAGCGGGGTGCTTGTACATATCCAAATCCATTGCAGGAGCAAAAAATACCGGGGAGCGAGCCGAAAAATAAGTAGCTGTAAGCAAATTGTCGCAAATGCCACTGGCACATTTGGCAAGTGTATTGGCACTGGCAGGAGCTATCACAATGGCATCAGCCCACAAGCCTAAATCTACGTGATTGTGCCATACACCTGTTTTATCTTGAACGAAATCAACGAAAACAGGATTTTTGGAAAGCGTAGCCAGCGTAAGCGGTGTAATAAATTCGGTAGCGGTTTGGCTCATCAATACCTTTACTTCTGCACCTTTCTTGACAAGCAGACGCACCAAAAGTGCAGATTTGTAAGCGGCAATGCTTGCTGTTACGGCTACAATGATTTTCTTATTCTGCAACATTTGTAGGGGTTTTCTCTGCTAGGGTTTGAGTAGTTTTTTGCTTTTTCAGCTTTTTATGCAAAAAAGATAACACCAAATTTTCAAGCAAACTTTCAAGGGGTTTCAAAAGTATCACTATGACGAGCTTTGAGCCAATACTTGCCCACTGATTAGCACCAAATTTTATTTCAATAATTGGCTCAATCAAAATTTCTTCCACCAAAAAAAGTAAAATTGCTAAAAATAATACAATCGTGGTAGCTGTACGACCTGCACGGGCTTGGGTGAGTTCATCAATGGTCTGTTGGAGTTCTTGGTTTTTGGTATCCAGCTCTCGGTTTTTTTGGTCAAGGGCGGCATTGGCTTTGTCTAATTTTTTCTGAATTTTGTCGCTTACTTTGGTAATAAGCCTCATTTGCCCGATAGACTCCTCAAAATTGAAAAGCAAACGTTTGTATTCCTCTTTCAAATCGTGCTCGTGCAAATCTAACTTTTCAGCAATCTGCTTGGCTCTTTGCAACTCATTGACTTCCTTGATATAAATTTTTTCCATTCAGAAAATTTTTCTTGCAAAGATAGTTTTTATTTGCTTTTTTCGTAATTTCAAAACAAAAAACTTTTGGCAACCCTAAAAATTTACTTGCTATGAACCCTTGGCACGATGTTCCTGTGGGTGATAATCCGCCCGAAATTGTCAATGCTATCATTGAAATCCCCAAAGGTAGCAAAGGAAAATTTGAAATTCATAAGCCCACAGGCTTACTGATGCTGGATAGAGTGCTGTTTTCGGCAGTACATTACCCCGCCAACTACGGCTTTATACCACAAACCTATTGCGACGACAAAGACCCTCTGGATATTTTGGTAATTATGTCCATTGATTTGCCCCACTTGTGTATGGTTGATGCCAAAGTGATTGGCGTAATGCGAATGATAGACCAAGGCGAAGCTGACGATAAAATTATTGCTGTAGCTCAGTACGATATGAGTGTGAATCATATCAACGACATCAGCGAACTGCCCCCACATACAACCGTTGAAATTAGACGATTCTTTGAAGACTACAAAAAACTTGAAAACAAAAAGGTGATTGTGGAGGAATTTTTGGGTAAAGCTGAAGCTATGCAAATTGTACAAGAAAGTATAGAGCTGTACCAAAAAACTTTTGGCAAACAATGAAACCCGTTACAAGCCTTTCAGACCTAGATTTGAATGGTATTTACACTTACGCCGATTATCTGAATTGGCGTTTGGAGCAGGCTGTGGAGCTTATCAAAGGAAAAATTTTTCCCATGTCCCCTGCTCCAAGTATGAAGCACCAAAGAATATCAATGTTTTTGAGTGCAAATATTTTTAATTACTTAAAAGGCATTTCAGAAAATAGTTCTTGTCAGGTTTTTTCTGCACCTTTTGATGTTCGCCTGCTTGATAAACGAAAATCTAAAAAAGCCAGCAAAGAAGTCTATACCGTTGTTCAGCCCGATATTTCCGTGATTTGTGATAAAAAAAAATTAGACGAAAGAGGCTGTTTGGGCTCGCCCGATTTAATTGTAGAAATTCTTTCTTTGGGCAATTCTAAAAAGGAAATGAAAATCAAATACCAGCTCTACGAGGAAGCAGGTGTGAAAGAATATTGGGTAGTGTATCCTTACGAGGAAAGCGTGCTTCAATTCGTTTTAGACGAAAAAACCGATAAATTTCATCTCAAAGCCACTTTCGCCGAAGATGAAATACTCGTTTCGCACATTTTCCCTGATTTGCAAATTGATTTGGCAAAAGTATTTGAAGATTGATTTTTCTGATTCTCGCGTCTTTACTGAAAACATATTGCATAAACTTTTAATCAACCCAATCCTAAAAAATCTACTAACCCCGTAAATCTTGGTTAAATATGGCAGAAGTAAAAATCGCAGAAAGTTGGAAAATACATTTGCAAGAAGAGTTCAACAAGCCTTACTTTGAAGATTTAATCACCTTCGTAAAGCACGAGTATAAAACGCATAAAGTATATCCGCCGGGCAGTCTGATTTTCAACGCTTTTGAAAAATGTTCTTTTGATGACTGCCGTGTAGTAATTCTTGGACAAGACCCCTATCACGGCGAAGGGCAAGCTCACGGACTTTCTTTTTCTGTACCCGATGGCGTAAAAATGCCTCCTTCGCTCGTTAATATTTTCAAAGAAATTCAAGCTGATTTAGGAAAGCCTTTTCCTAAAAACGGCAATTTGGAACGTTGGGCAAAGCAAGGAGTGCTGCTGCTGAATGCTACGCTTACGGTACGAGCAGGCGAGGCAGGCTCACATCAGAACAAAGGTTGGGAAAAATTTACAGACGCCGTTATCAAAGTAATTTCCGAGCAAAAAGAACACGTGGTTTTCTTGCTTTGGGGAGCTTATGCTCAAAAAAAAGGTAAAATCGTTGATAGAAACAAACATTTGGTTTTAGAAGCCCCACACCCTTCGCCACTGGCAGGGGGAGGCTTTGCAGGCAATCGGCATTTTAGCAAAACCAACGAGTACCTCACCCAAAACGGCTTTCAGCCCATTGATTGGTGAAATTAGGACTTTTGCATTGCCTTGCGTATTTTTTCAGCAAGTTCTTTGCTTGCTTTTACAAGCGGCAAACGCACTTGTGAGCCACAAACACCCATTTCTGCAAGCAACTGCTTGATACCCACAGGGTTACCTTCTACATACATCAGGTCGTTGAGTGGTAGTATTTCAAACATTTTTTCAGTAGCTTTGGCAAAATCGCCTGCAAGTGCATAATGCGTCATATCATTAAAGGCTTTGAGGGCATTTGCCATCACCGAAATTACGCCTACTGCTCCAAAACTTATCATAGGCACGGTAAGCATATCATCACCCGAAATAAGTAAAAAATCTTGGGGCTTTAGACGTGCAATTTCCATACATTGCAACAAATTTCCCGAAGCCTCTTTGATGCCTATAATATTGGGGTGCTGGGCTAATTTGAGCGTAGTTTCAGCCGTAAGGTTGGAAGCCGTACGCCCAGGAACATTATACAAAATAATGGGAACAGGCGAAGCCTCTGCTAATTTTTCATAATGAGCCACTATACCCGCTTGCGAAGGCTTATTGTAGTAAGGACTTGCTGAAAGAATTGCCGTAATACCCGAAAAGTCCGTTTCCTGAATAATTTGCAATAAATTTTCTGTATTGTTTCCACCTATGCCATATACAATGGGCAAATTTTTGGGGTTGTTTTGTTTAGCAAACTCTAACAAAACTTTCTTTTCTTTTGCAGTAGTGGTAGGCGACTCACCCGTAGTGCCTTGAATTACCCAATAATCCACGCCAATAGCAGTGGTATGAGCCAAGAGCTTTTCAAAGCTGGCAAGGTCAAGTTGATAGTCTTCTGTAAAAGGTGTAACAAGAGCAACACCTACCCCTTTAAGTTGGTTTTGTGGTAGTTTCATTTTCTAATTGTTTTGCCAAATGGTGCAAATCTAATAGCATTTGTTCAATAATCAAATCGTAACGTAATTTTTTAGGCGAAGAAAGCAGTACCATCGTAATACGATTTTGGAAAATAAGAAACGTACTGAACAAAAACCAAATTTGAGCATATTTTTTGGCAAAAGGCACAAAAAACTTTTGAGCAATTTCTTTCACCATTTCGGCAGGCGAGCCACTGACAAAATAATCCTTATCAATCCAATCAATTTCAGTACGAATAAGCTGACTTTCATCGGCTTTTTCTTTGGCTCTTAAATGGTTTTTCGGAGTAATTTGCAAATGAATTTTTTGTAAGTTTTTTAGCTCTATGCTTATTACCAAATAATTGTATTTTTCCTGAATAGTACGCTCTACAAGCACGTGTCTATTTTCCCATACTCCTTGTAAATGTGGTAGTGCTACATTTCCATTTTTACGCTCTAAATCGGCTTGTAAAGCAAATTTTTCTGCAATTTTTTCAAAATAACCCACTATTTTTCGGCTTTCTTGAATGGTTTGCAGGCGAAAATAAAATACAAAAAACACTATGCCGCCGAAAATCACAAAAACCAAAATAGCAATGAATAAGTGCATATCAGTTTTTTTGTTTATGTTGCAATTTGCCTATTTTATTAGTTAGGTATTCTAAAAAGTTCCTGAAAACATTGAAATAAAGTGTTACGAAAAACACTCCGCTCATCAGCCAAACAACGGCTACGTTGAAATAAGGTGTATCCCATAATTTGCCTAAAAAATGCTTTTGCGGTGCAAAAAAATGTGTCCTAAAATCGAGTGAATGGTTAGGCTCAGGATTTTGGAAAATGGGATAAATTTTTTGAATAAGCCTTCTGCCATCGGTAATGATTCTTTCGGGAGTTTCTACCGCCTTGACAAGTTTTTCAATCGCTTCGTTATGGTAATAGTTTTTCATAGCCAGAAAATTCTTGCGTTCTGTTTCATTCTTGGTAAGTGAAGCTATCAGTTTATCTTTCTGCTCGCTGTATTCGTTGTAAGAAAGAATGTAAAACTTTTTAATTTTCTGTAAATGCTCTTTAAGAGCGTGATATTTTTCTTTCAAAGCAGGCAAATCCAACTTTTCAGGATTTTCCCAAATAATACCCGTCAGTGCATTTTGTTTTTGCAATTCATTTTTTAGGATTACCAAATTTTCTTTGGCTTCATCTTTAAGAGAATCAGCAGATTGGAAATTGAAAGCATTATCCAATTTGGTTTCCAATTCGGGTACATAAAGCACCTTGTGGTATTCGGCTTGGGCAATTTTTTGGTCGTAAGAATAAAAATCTTGCTCAAAACGATTGTTCTTGAATTGCCCCACTACAAGTGCCTCAAAAGCCCAACGAGAAGCCATAAATTCGGCAAGTAGTGGCACTTTTCGGTTTGAGCCAAGTACAGGGTTTATTTCATTGAAACGCACTACAATACCCCCCAAAAGCAATTGCGGAATAAGAAGCAATGGAATAAGTATGTAAATCGTAACCACTGAGTTGAAAGTAGCCGAAATATTCAGCCCAAGCATATTGGCAAAGCAAGCCGTGCTAAAAAGCACAAGCCAATACATTGTATTCATTCCTTCTATGCCCAAAATCCAGTTGCCAATCAGTACAAAACTCAACATCTGAATTGCCGAAAACGAAAACATCAGTATTACTTTGGAAATGAGGTAGCTCATTCGGCTCAAATGCAAAAAACGCTCTCTTTTGCGAATTTTGGCATCTTTAATAATCTCTTCGGCACTCACCGAAAGCCCCACAAAAAGAGCCACAATAACCGACATAAAAATATAGGCAGGCAAATTATTGTTTTTGGCAAAGATATAAGTGCCGTCAGAAACTTGATAAAATCGGACGATGAAGGCAAGAATAAGAGCCAAAAGTGGTGCTTCCAACAAATTGATAACCATATATTGCGTATTGCTGAGCTTGGAAAGCACATCTCTTGTCAGATACACTTGCATTTGCTTGAAAAAAGAGGCAATTTTGAAATGTATCGTAGGTTTTTCGGTTTGTGTAGCAATTTGTGGCGGTGGAATATGTTTTTCGTAAAATTCGTGCCACTTCCGAGGCGTCATTTTGCGTTTATCGGTCAGTGAGCCGTATTCATTCACCATTTTGGTTTCAATGATATTAAAAATTTGCTCAGGATTGACATTCCCACACTCGCCGCACATATTCTTATCCTTATCCACAAAGCCTGCAATGCCTTTGAAATAAGTAATCGCTTCCAAAGGATTGCCATAATAAATCGGATAGCCCCCAACATCAAGAATGAGCAGTTTATCAAACATTTTGAAAATATCGGAAGAGGGCTGATGAATAACAATAAAAACGAGTTTTCCACGCAGAGCAAGCTCTTTGAATAGCACCATAATATTCTCGGAATCTCTTGAAGAAAGCCCCGAAGTAGGCTCATCAACAAAAAGAATATACGGCTCACGCAGTAGCTCCAAAGCTACATTTACCCGCTTTCTTTGCCCACCACTAATAGTTTTTTGCAGTGGATTGCCCACTTTGAGGTCTTGTATTTCCAAAATACCCAAACTTTTGAGGGTTTTCTGCACAAGTTCATCAAGTTCTTTTTCAGAGGCATCGCTAATGCTCAATTTTGCCGCATAATACAAATTCTGATATACGGTGAGTTCCTCAATGAGCAAATCATCTTGGGGTACATAGCCAATAAGCCCTGCGGTAGCTTCTTTATTTTCGTGTATATCAATGCCATTGATAAGCACTTTGCCTTGTGTGGGCTTGAGCGTACCATTGAGTACATTGAGCAAAGTAGATTTTCCCGAACCACTCGCCCCCATTAGTCCAATCAGTTGCCCTGCTCCTTCGGCAAGGCTAATGCCTCGCAAGCCTATGCGTCCATTGGCAAATTTGTACCAAATATCTTGTGCCTCAAAAGAAATCTTCACTTCATTCGTTTCGCTCAAAAATAGCCCTACCACATCACTATAATAAACAGGCTTAATGTTTTCATTCCTAATGCTACTTCCCACAGGAAAGGGATAAACGTGGTGGTCTTTGATAGGCAAAGAATTGAGATACAAGTCGGTTTTGCCAACATATTTCAGCAGATACATTTCGGCACTGGGAATGCGTAAAATGCCGATAGCCCCTTCCAAACTTTTACGATAAATATGCTTGTATTCTCTTTCGGTGCTTTCTTTGCCGTCAATCCATACGATATTGTTGTGAATATTGCTTTCGCAAAAATCTTCTAAAATAAAATGCCGCAATAATTCGTACTCGGCTGGCTCTAAAAAAAAGTAATCGCTAACTCTTTGGGCAAATCGTTGTTCTCTTTCGCTTGCTACTCCATCGGCAATGCTGAGTTCTAGTAGGTAAGCAAGAATAATAATTTTCTGGTTTTTGGTAAGTTCGCTATTGAGTTGCTCGCAAATTTCACGAGGGTTGAGCTTTCCTGCGGCGTAGTTATCAAAAATAGCAATATACTTGGCTACAATTTCTTCATCAAAATTTTCTTCTAAAAATTTGCGAATAATTTGCTTTTCTTCGTCAGTTACGCCATCTATCTGAGCTGAAGCCGCAAGCAGTTGAATAATGGCTCGTAAAACTTTTTCACTCATTTTTTATAGTACGATTAAGTTGATTTACTTTTGTGCTTACATCAATTGTCCCAAATCCTGTTTCCTGCTTCCCTACTGCAAATTAGTGCTAAACAATTACTTTTTGCAAATCTTGAATTTTTTAGCCACAGCATTCTGATAGCCAGCTCACTTTTTTTTCAAAACGGCTCTTTGCAAAACCTGCGATGGATAAAATACAACTTCGGGGATTTTTTGTTCGGGCAAATTACCTGTTTTTTGGGCATTGCTTTTAGGATAAAATAGAATTTCAAACCAAATTTCCTTTTTCTGCAAGCGATAAGTACCTACCAGCAAATTATTTTCTACCTCAAAAGTGCTTACGAAAAGATTTTGCCACAACTTCATTTCCATTTTTATTCCATTTTGCTCATCAAGCAAAAATATACCTTTTTCAGGATTTTGGGCATAAAGAATGTAATTGCGTGGCTCTTGGTTATACACAATTTTCCATATAAATTTTTGTGCCGAATCAGTAGGCAAAATATGCAGTTCCATTGGAACAATTTGTGGCTTTTCTGCTTTGGTACTCCAAATTTCCAAATTACCTTTCCATACACCTTGCCATTCTTTTAGCAAGGTATTTTTTTGAGCAAAAAGCGGTAAAGAGATGACCAAGCAAAGCAAGAAAAGCAGAAATAAACGATACATAAAAAAGCGTTTTTATTGTGGAAAACGCTTTCAATTTACAAAATATGCTTGAAAAACAAGAAAATGAGTAATTTTTTTAGACAGCTCCGATTTAAATTTTTGAAAAGTTTAGTCTCAAGCCAATTAGTAAATATTCACTTCGGTTTGCAGAACAATCCCGAATTTATCTTCTACACTTTTTTTGATTTTTTGAGCAAGTTGCCAAATTTCTTTGCCCTGTGCGTTTCCTTTATTGATAAGCACCAAAGCCTGTCTATGATGTACGCCTGCGTTTCCTTCGTGATAGCCTTTCCAGCCTGCTTGCTCAATAAGCCAAGCCGCGGGCACTTTGTAAGTATTCTCGTCGAGTGGGTAAGCAGGCAAGCTCGGATAATCTCTTTTCAGATACTCATAGTGCATTTTAGAAATATATGGATTTTTGAAAAAACTACCTGCATTACCTATTTCCGCGGGATTGGGAAGTTTTTCGGTACGAATTTGCCGAACCGCCTCACTGATGCTTTGGATAGAAGGCTCCATATGACGCTCTTTGAGAAATTTCTCAACATCAGCATACGAAAAATTTAAGGTAGGCTTTTTGGAAAGCCTCAGAACCACTGCAAGTATGATGAAACGATTTTTTAATTCATTTTTGAAAATACTTTCGCGATAGCCAAATTTACAATCTTTTTTATCAAAACGATAAATTGTGCCTGATGCAATATCAAAAGCCTCTAAATATTCAAAAACTTCTTGTAACTCAACCCCATAAGCCCCAATATTTTGCATAGGTGCCGCCCCCACGGTACCAGGTATGAGTGTCAGGTTTTCAATGCCTCCCCAACTACGAGCCACACAATACTCCACAAGTGTATTCCAGTTTTCACCTGCCTGCACTTTCAGCCAAACATTCTCCTCATCTTCCCTGATAACCTCTTTCCCTAAAAGACTGATTTTTAGAACCAATCCTTCAAAATCTTGGGTAAAAAGCACATTGCTTCCTCCTCCTAAAATCAGCAAAGGCAGATTGTTTGTTTTTTGCCAATGCACGGCATCACAAATTTCGTGAATATGCCAACATTCCACAAAATAACGAGCCTTTACATCAATACCAAAAGTATTGAAAGATTTGAGCGAAACGTTTTCCAAAATATTCATAATCAGAGCAAATAACCAAGTATTAAACCTGCAATTACAATAAAAGGCGGCGGAATTTTAGTAAAGTGTAAAATTACAAAAGTTCCGATGGCAACGCCAATATCCAAAAAAATTTCATTGGTAGAATTTTGCTCAAAAATAGCCTGCCCCATAAGCACTACGGCAACCAGTACAAGTCCTACGCTTACGGCGTGTATGCCTTCCAGTGCGGCACGAACAGGACGATATTTTTTCAGCTCGTCCCAAAACTGCATTACAAAAAAAATAAACAAAGTTCCGGGCATAAAAATACCAAAACTTGCCAAAAAAGCCCCTAATACCTGCCCCCAGGTACCAAAATCACGCATTGCCATTGCCCCAATAAAAGCAGAAAAAGCAAAAGTAGGACCGGGTAAAATCTGATTGAAATTATAGCCTAAATCAAACTCTTCACGAGTAATCAGCTTTTTGATATACACAAATTCCGTAAGCATTAGTGGCACAAGCACGTGCCCTCCTCCGAAAATAATAGAGCCGGTTCGGTAAAAATTTTCAGCCAAACGAAAAGGCAATCCGAAAGTATAACGTCTGGTAAATTCGCTAAAAAAAGCCAAAACAGCAAAAATCAGAACAAAATAAGTGAGGTTTCGCCAACGAATTTTTATTTTTTTATCGGCTACTTTGGGATATTTTTCAAAATTACGCGTAGTTACCAAGCCGCCAAAAATTATCAGCAAAGGCAAAAACCATTGTGAGTGATAAAAATAGGCTACTATGGCTGAAAAAACTACTAAAAACGCAGAAACTTTGCTTTGCACTACTTTGGGGGTTATTTGCCAAGCCGCCGAAAAAATAAAACCTACTGCAATGGCTTGTGTAAAACGTGCAAAAGAAAAATCTACTTGGTTTTGTTCTAAATAGGTGATAAAAATAGCGGCAAGCGTCATTATGAGCAGAGAAGGGAAAACCCAAATCACGAGTGTCAGATAAGCCAAACTTGCTCCGCCCAAACGATAAGCTATGCCTGTAATGGTTTGTGTAGAAGTAGGACCAGGCAAAATTTGGCAAAGGGCATAAATTTCAAGCAAGGCACTTTCGGAAAGGTAGGCTCTTTTTTCGCAGAAAATACGGATAAAATGTGCCAAATGAGCCTGCGGACCACCAAATGATGTCCAAGACATTACGAAAATCTCACGCAAAAAAATCAGGTATCGTATTTTGCGAAATTCCATTTACAGCATCAGTGAGTATTGGTGAGTTTTTTGAACTCTTCGCGAGTAAGCATTTTATCCATACGAGTATCTAAATGCTGATAACGTTCTTTGAACATATTTTCCATTTCTTTGATGCGATGCGAAGTTGTTTTGGCTACCAGATACGCATAACCCACACTTACAAAGGCTATAAGAATGGAAAGAATAGTGATTATCCAAAGTCCTGTATTGCTACTGTGTTCGGGTGGGGGTAACTTCTGATTTTCAGCGGGGATAATGGTTTCTTCAATTTCTCCTGTGTTTGTATCGTTTTTGCTATCATTCATTTGCACACCCTCATCGGTAGTTGTAATACCCAAAGTTTTATCCAAAGAAGCCGAAAGCGAATCCAAACCTGTTTTCCATTTCGCCTGAAAATCAGCAGATTTACTAATACGAGGAGCTAAACTGCGAAGTTCTTTCCAAATATCTTTTTTGAATTGCTTTATTTTTTCTTCCTCACTGCTCAAATTAGAGTAATTTTTATTTTTGTAGGCAGAAATAATGTTTTTAGAAGCCCGTGAAGCATTAGGTGTTGTTTTTTCCAAGGTTTGCAGGGTGGAGCAGTCAATTTTATTAGCTATTTCTGCTTTATTTTGTTGGATATGGTTAAATTTTATTGCCTGACAAAGAATTTCTAATTTAGCTTTTTCAAAGGGAATTTGAGCAAAAAGAGGAAAGTTTAGCAAGAAAAGTGCTAAAATTACTATTCTAAGCATATATTTTTCTGATTTTTAAGCCAAAAACACCGCAAAGCTAAAATTTTATTCGCCAAAATCAAATGATTTTACAGAAATTTAGCGAAAAGAGGTCTTTGTAGTAATGAAACAGGAAGCAAGATACAAGAAACGAGATTTTAGACAATTGAATTAAGGCACAAATTCAAGATTAGAGTCCCGAACCCCATACTCTAAATTTTTGGGAAATAAGCAATTACTTATTTTTTTGCACTTTTTCAGCTACTTTCTGGACAAAATCAACAGATACATGCAAATATCTTGCAATCAAATCAAAAGGAAGTCCGTCAGCGAGCATTTCTTTAATCGCTACAATAGCTTTGCGGTTTTTCCCCTTATGGATACCTTTGTGTAAGCCTTTCTGTAAGCCCTTATGCAAACCTTGTTTGAAACGCAAATCGTTTTCTAAATTGTATGTGAGTGCCATTTTTTCTAAAAGTTTAGCAATAATTTCTTGCAAATTACGTAAGTTTGTAAGTATTTCCAAATGCTGTAATTGTTTAGGTATAGTTTGCGGTAAGGAAACAGGAAACAAGATACAAAGAAACAAGATTTAGAAAAAGGAAAGATTTAGTCCTCACTACGAGGCGGCTCATAGGCTTCTCGCTTGAAAAAAGCAAACCCACCTTTTTTGTAAAGTATCGTAAGATGTGGATACGTTTGCTGAAACCTCTGAAGCTCATCGGTTTTCAACACAAAATAAGCATCTTTATCAATTTTACCATTCAAGAGCCACTCGGTATTTTCCTGATAAGTTTCTTTTTGATAAAAATTAGGATTTTGGTAGCGTGGATATTGAAAGTAAAAATAATGAGCATAACTTTTGAACCAAACCGTAGTTACATAACTATTTGGATTCTCTCGGCGAAGCATTTTGTAAAACTCAATAGCGGGGGCTTGTGAGTATTGCTCAATGAGCGGTACAACCACTGCCAAATAAGTAGCTATAACCAACGCCGAAGCCAAAAAAAGTGTTATGGAAGCCTTTGCTACCTGCTTTTTTATTTTCCAAACAGCCCACAATACCGCTACACCATACAAAAAACCTATCAAAAATTCCCAACCTGCCCACTTTACATCAGTTTTCAGGCAATCTACGGCAAAAGGGTCATCAATGTAAGTATAAAAATTTTCCTTGTAATAGGCAAATAGCGGCAAAGCCATAAGAATAAGAGCAAAAATCCCGCCTAATATTCCTAAAAACCAATTAAAACGCTTGGGAATTGAATTTTGAGAAATAAATTGTGTAATGGCTCTGGCGGCGAAAAATGAAAGCGGAAAATATGCCATTGAAGAGTAATGCACAATTTTCGTTTTTACAATTGAAAACAAAATCATTACTACCCAAAACAAAAACAACATTTTTTTATGAAAAATAGGGCTTTCATCTTTCGGATTTCTACGAAAACCCCACAAAGCAAATACTGACATCGGAAAGCAACCCAAAAAAACTACTACAAAATGATAAAAGAAAGGTTGTTCGTGTCCTGCATCGGGGGTAGAAAATAAACGAATTTGGTACTCAATAAACATTTTGAAAAACCACCAGCCTCCCCGCCATAGCTCCACTGCAAACCAAGCCGAAGAAACCAAAGCCGTTGACAAAGTATACAAAACTACCGCTTGCCAAGTAGCTATTCGGCGAAAACGCTCACTTATCCAAAACACTAAAAAAGTTAGCAATATTAGCAAAAAGCCTACGGGACCTTTGGTAAGCACAGCCAAACCTGTAAAAATACCTGCTAAAATAGCTTTACGATTGCTTGGGACTTCAATGGTTTCTGCCAGATAATACACCCCTAAAAAGATGAAATAATTGAAAACAGGGTCAATAATACCAGATTTGAAGTACATAAAAGGCAAAAAGCTCCCCAAATATGCCGTTGCCCACCAAAAACCCATTTGCAAAGAGTATTTGCGTGTACCTATACGCAAAAATGTAAGCAGTGTGATTACCCCAAAAATAGCATTAGGCAAGCGTGCCGCAAAAGCATTGATGCCAAACAAACTCATTGAAAGGCTTTGCAACCAAAAAAAGAGTGGCGGTTTTTCCCAAAAAGGGCGATAATTGATTTGTACTTGTGTAAAATTGCCAGTAACAAGCATTTCACGAGCCGATTCGGCAAAATTCACTTCGTCCCAATCAAAAAGATGAACACTGCCCAAAAAGGTCGTAAAAAAAAGCAATCCTGCTAATAGGAAAAAAAGTTGATATAAACGATAAGTCGTAGGCATAATATTTATGATATGTTTTTTGGAAAAAATCTATCGGGTAGGAACTAACTCCTCAAAATAAATTTCATCTTTCACCACTACAACAGCCAAAAGATGCAACATTGGCTTACTTTGTAAGATTTCGTCTTGCTCAAAATATTGCCACAACTGCTTTTTAGCCTGCGATAATGTTTCGGCTAAAAGATGTTCTTGTTCTTTTTTCAGATATTTGATTTCCATTGCGTATTGATGATGCGAATGATGGTTGGTAGGTCTTACAAAAAGTTCCAAATCTACATATCCTCCACCCGCAATTTCTCGCTCCGTATGTATCAGAAAAACATTGCCTTGCATTGCATAGGCAATAAAAATCATTTTGATATATTTTTCATCAAAGCGTTGATAATCTCTATTGGATAATAGTTTTAGCAGTCTTCCTACTACCTCAAAGTAATCTTTTACATTTCCAAAAGCCATTGCCACCACAGCTTTTCTGACCTTTTCTTCTTCCAGTGGCAAATCGTGTAATTTCTGCAACAAATAGCCATAATATTGCCAATACAACTCCCCAATCACATAGTTGGGGATTTTGAAAATTATTTCACCTGCAATATTTGCTTCTTTGATTGTCAAGTTGCCGAGATAGTATAAAAAATTAATAAATTCTTTCTCACCAAAATCTTTTTCAAAGCTAAACTGATAAATAAGTTCGCTTTGCACTTCACCCTTTCTCAAAATTTCCTCCAAAACCGCGGTATTTTCTATCCATTTGGCTGTTTCAAACAAGCGTTTTAGCTTACCATAGTCGGGAGCAATGTTGGGGTCTAATATTTGCAAAGGATATTGTTGTTTTTTCTTAAAGTTATCCAAAAAATACAAAATCATATCAGCGTTGTAAATGCTCTGTTGGCTAAAAGGATAAAACTTGTAACCATTGTAAAAATATTTCAGGTCTTGCATTATTTTGTTTTCACGATTTTTATCCCACAAAACCAAATTTAATAAGCTACGAACTTCCATTTCTGAAAATCCCATCATTGCTTCAAAATCTTCTTCGTGGGTAAGATGCTGAACAATATTGAAACCACTCGTGAGGCTATCCATTGTGATAGGTGAAACACCTGTAATAAAGAACCTATCCATAACCCCCTGTTGAGTGGCATTTTTAATTACTTCATAAAATTTACGAACATACCCATTCAACGATACGCTTTCTTGAAATTCTCTTACATCTCTTGTAAGAATTTCATTGGTAAAATGGTCATACTCGTCTATGATGAGATAAATAGGAATTTTTTCGGAAATTTCGTACTCATAAAAAAAATTGGCTAATATTTTTTCAGCACCCGATAGGTCAAGAATTTTATTGCGTTGTTCTTGGGTAAAAATTTGATACTTGCCCATAAAATTATTTACCTGTGCCCGAACCCGATTGTCAAAACCTTCTTTGCTACTGCTCAAATTTTCTGTATTGATACCACTAAAATTGAAGTGTAGTATTCTAAAACTATTAGCCAATGGTGTGGGATTGCTTCCAATATAAAACTTTCCAAATAGTTCAAAAAACTGCTCTTTTCGTCTTATATCGTAATAATTTTCCAACATTGATACAAATAAACTTTTGCCAAAGCGGCGAGGACGCAAATAAACTGCATTAGAACGCTGTTCCAAGAGAGGTAAGTAGTGTGTTTTATCTACAAAAATCAGTCCTTCTTGTACTACTTTTCCAAAATTGCTAATGCCATACGGAAATAAAACATTATTTTGCATATTTTATCTTTGAGAACACGCATTACAGAACCCTTGAATAAGCAAATTGAACTCTTTGGCTACAAAACCTTTGGGCAAAGAGATTTCGGGAATAATTGTATTATCCAAACATTGGGTTTTGCCACAGGTAGAACATTTGAAATGGACGTGATTGTGATGATGTTCGTGGGTAGAGCAATAATGCGGCGAACAGAGAGCATATTTGGGCGTTCCTTCGTCATCTAAAACTTTATGAATAATCCCTTTTTCTAAAAAAGTTTTGAGCGTTCGGTAAAGCGTTACTCTATCAAAGGCAGGCACTAAAATTTCTTCTAAATCGTTGTGGCTAATAGCAAAATTTTTATTGATAAAAACAGAAAGCGTTTCTAAACGGCAATCGGTATGGCGTAGCTGGTGTTTGGTAAGAATATCGGCAACATTACTCATAAAAGCAATTTTGAGTTTTTGTAATTATTTATGTTCAAAAAGTTATCTTTTTATGTTTAAGCCTTCAAGGGCTTTATCTCTCATTTTTTCTGTTTGCTATCTATTTTCTAAAATCTT
>NZ_JBRCWE010000091.1:0-17892 GCF_053497555.1 Raineya sp.
GTACATCCCCCCCCCCCAAGTTTTTTCAGCTAAAAAAAAGTAATTTCCAATATAAAAGGAGCGGAAACAATTCCACGACGCAAAGATAAGAATAAAAATCTAATTTTCTAAATTCTGCCAGTTTATTTATGATAACTCCAACTGCTATAAAACGCATTGCATACAAAATTCCTAAAAGAAGTTTGAAAAAATTGTGCCAATACTCCAAATGAAAAGGCACTTGCAAAGCCAAATACAATAAAATAAGCGTAAGAGGTAAATAGAAAAAATGACTAATGCGTATGTATTCGTAAAAATGAATATTGATAACCCGAGAAATTCCTAAAAGCGAAGCCATAATACTGATGAGCAGAAACTTGGCGAGTGAGCTTATCAGGATAATTGCAAAAGCCCAAGCAAGGCTCTTGATACTCAAAGCCTCTAAATCTTTATCCAAATACCTGCCAATTAGCAAAACATTGTGCTTTTCCTCGCTGGTTAGTCCTAAAAAATAAAAAAATACCGCAAGCAAAAAAGCATAATTCAGCAAGAAAAGAATATTAGAACCTGCAAAAGGACGCAAAAAAAGCGGATTATCCATTCGCCGTTGAATGTTCCAAAACTTGCTTAGCTGCAAATAACCTACCAAAAGTTTGAAATCTATCTGTCGCAAAACTGCATACCCCAATAGCAAAGTAATCAGCAAAATAACTGCATTTCTACGAATAGTATAAGTATAAAATCTATCAATCTGCTCGTTGGAAGGTTTTGAAAAATCATTTTTGAGGTAACCAATAGCAATTTCCTTCAAAAAATTCCCCTTGCGGGCATATAGCGTGCAAAAAATAGGCTGATAGCCATATCGGCGTGAAAGGCTATCTAATGAAAAACGATGCCAACCCGAAGCAAGTTTGCCTTGTAAATTATGATTGATGTACCAATAAGCCTCTTCCTGTAAGTGTAAAACAAGGTCGTAAGCCGTATATTCCGAAGGTTTGAGCCAAAAATGCAATAACTGACTATTCTGATGAGTGGTAGGCGTATAAGCTACATATTGGTTATAACTTTTGCTAAAATATAGTAGCTCATTTTCTAAGGAAACTACCTTCTTTGCAATACTTTGAGCCAAAAGTTGATTGGATAAAATAAGTAAAATAAAGCCAATAAAGTTTCGCACTATTTTGTGAGGTTTAAGGAATTTTGACTTTTAGAAAGGATTTTGCAAAAAATTTGCACAAAAGTAAGAATTTTGTTGAAAAAAATTTATAGATTTTAGCCTGAAATTTATGATATGCTCCATTAGAGTTCAAAAAGTTTGAAGTGTAAGGGAATAAAACCTTAAACATTAAACTTCAAACCTCAAACTTCAAAAAACCCAAACTTTCAAACTTTACACTTTCAACCTTCAAACGCTAAAATTATGCAAACTACTTCGCATTTATTACTGGTACGTCCTGCGGCTTTCGGCTTTAATCCTGAAACTGCCGCAACCAATGTTTTTCAGAAAACTCCCGCAGATTTTTCGCCTGAAATACACCAAAAAGCTCTGTACGAGTTTGAAAATATGGTAGAACTTTTGCGAGAAAATGATGTAAATGTACTCGTAGCCGAAGATACCCCCGAACCCTACAAGCCCGATGCTATGTTTCCGAATAATTGGATAACCACCCACCAAGATGGAACTATCGTACTTTACCCTTTGCAAGCACCCAACAGACGAGCCGAAAGAAGAGAAGAAATCTTGAATATGCTCAAAAATAAATACAAAGTTCGCAATGTTATCAACCTTTCGCACTATGAAAATAGAAACAAGTTTTTGGAAGGCACAGGCAGTTTAGTTTTAGACCACCACAATAAAATTGCTTATGCCAGCCTTTCGCCACGTACCCACGCCGAAGTAGTAGATAGATTTTGCAACCTAATGAATTACAAAAGTCTTAACTTTCAAGCCCTCGACGAATTCGGACAGCCCATTTATCATACCAACGTAGTAATGAGTATGGGCGATAAGTTCGTAATCATCTGCTTTGATGCCATAAAAGACGAAATTGACCAAGAAGATTTGCTTAATTCTTTTCGCAAAACACAAAAAGAAATTATCAAAATCAGCTACGAGCAAATGAAAAATTTTCTTGCCAACTGCATTGAAATCAGTAACAACAAAGGCGAACGCCTGCTTGTGCTTTC
Source organism: Raineya sp. (assembly GCF_053497555.1). Taxonomy (NCBI): domain Bacteria; kingdom Pseudomonadati; phylum Bacteroidota; class Cytophagia; order Cytophagales; family Raineyaceae; genus Raineya; species Raineya sp. The sequence continues at coordinate 2,167 of NZ_JBRCWE010000091.1, forward strand.
GCAAAGAGCTTATGATTCCATTGAGGAAACCCAAAAAAAACGTCTGGAAAGTTATGTAAGGCTACTACCCTGCCCTTTGCAAACCATTGAAACGTATGCAGGTGGCAGTGCCCGCTGTATGATTGTAGAAATATTTTTGCCAAGTTTTTAGATTTTGGCAAGGAATTTGCTAATAAATTTCTACAATCGCTATAACTATGACTTTAACAAAGCCTCACAAAAACTTGTGCAGGCTTTGTTTTTTATAAATGCCTGAATACCTCCAAAGATTTCAACTTACCAAAATGTTCAAAATGTATCCGATAATAATTGAGCAAATGGTCAATCAGCTCGCTTCGCTGTGCAGGAGAAATACTAAAAGATTCTTTGTTCCACAACTTTTTCAGAACTGCTATTTCTTGATCAAAATGTCTTGGAGCGATTTTCAGATATTTTGTCTGATGCAAACTCTGAAAAATCTCTTCCAAATTGCCATTCCAAAAGCCTAAATATTGGAGCAGTTCAAGCAGAAAAATGAGTAAAAAATGGCTATAATCAGGGTTTTGGTCTAAATCAATAATTTTTTGCTTCAAAAACTGAAAAATCTCTTCGTTTCCCAATTCACCATACAGCACCTTACCCAAAACTTCGCTAATTACCATTGCCAAAGCACTTTTAGCAAAAACAAAAGGAATTTCCTGAAAATTGTAAGCCAAGCGAATTTCGGAAGCTCTTTGCAAAGTATCCTTGCCTTCTCGGTGATAAACTACCATTTCCAGCAATGAGAGCGGCTGAAAAAGTGCAATGTTGAATTTAGGTTTGGCAGTTCTGACACTATTGATAAGATAGCTTTGTAAGCCAAAATTTTTTGTAAAAATTCTCGCAATTATGGAATGGTCTTTGTATTTGATATAGTGCAAACAAATTCCTTCGGTTTTATGTAACATTTTTGCTGAAAAATTCGTAAATAAAGTACAAAGGTTTCAAAAATTGTCCTAAAAATCAAAAATGTTCTTATTTGTATGAAACGCTTAAATTTTCTTTTCACCCTTGTATTTTTGAGCTTGGTTTACGAAGGTTTTGCACAAGTGCGATTTCTGAATGGCAGTTGGCAAGAAGCCCTCAATGAAGCTCAAAAACAAAACAAACCCATTATGGTAGATTTCTACACTACTTGGTGCGGACCTTGCAAACTGATGACCAAAACCACTTTCGCCAGTACCCAAATAGGCGATTTTGCCGATGCCAACTTCATTGCTTTCAAAGTAGATTGCGAAAAAGGTGAAGGCATACAACTCGCTCAAAAGTACGAAGTGTTCAGCTACCCTACCATTGCTTTTATTGATAAAAACGGCAACCTTTTGGGCAAAGAAATTGGTTACAAAAATGCTGACGACTTTTTGGAACTTATGCAAAAATACCGAAAAAAAGTTACAAAGTAAGGTTTTTTCAGGTTTTTGTTCGTAATTTCAGGCTCATCAATGAGCCTTTTTTTAGCTATGCAAAATTTTACTATAAAACAAGGAAGTCCCCAAGATGTTTCTGTATTGCTTGCCTTGATAAAAGAATTAGCCGAATACGAAAAAGCCCCTCAGGAGGTTCTCAATACTGAAAGCAATTTGCTACAAGATGCTTTCGGCGAAAAGCCGCTCTTTCATTTCTGGATTGCTTGGCAAGGCGAAACCCCTATCGGAATGGCAGTAGTGTATTTTCGTTATTCTACTTGGAAAGGCAAATGTTTGTATTTAGAGGATATTTACATCAGAGAAAACTATCGGAACTTGGGAGTAGGCAAAGCCTTTTTTGAAGTGCTTCTTGATTTTGCCAAAAAAGAAAATTGCAAGCGTATCTGCTGGCAAGTATTAGAATGGAACGAGCCTGCCATACGATTTTATGAAAAAATTGGGGCTAAATTTGATAGCGAGTGGGTAAATGGCTTTTTGGAATGTTCGTAAGTATATGCTAATAGGGAAATAGGAAACAAGAAGCAGGAAACAGGATTTTTGAAGGTAGATGTTAGACAGAAATGTAGAAAATTCCTGAAAAATCTGTTATGGAAAAAATTTTAATTGTAGAAGATGACCCTTTTCTTGCCGAAAACTTGCAAAAATTGCTTACTTCCGAAGGGTACAGCGTAGAAAATGTGTATGATGGGCTTTTGGCAGAAAAATTAGCCTTACGCAAGCAATACGACTGTATTGTTATGGACATCAATTTGCCGGGCAAAAATGGTTATGAAATCTGCAAAAATTTAAGAAATCATCAGATACATACCCCTATTCTGATGCTGACTGCTTTCGGAGAAATTGAAGACAAACTGGAAGGCTTTGCAAGCGGTGCAGATGACTATTTGCCCAAACCCTTTTTTACCAAAGAACTTTTAGCCCGCCTAAAAGCCCTGCTAAAAAGAAACCAAAACCGAAAAGAAAACCACAGCGAAGGCATAATTATTGAGGATTTGCACATAGATTTAGCCAAAAAAATTGCCCAAAGAGGGCAAGAAGTTATCAAGCTCACTGCTCGCGAGTTTCAAATTCTGACTATTTTGGCAGAAGCACGTGGCAACCCCGTTTCTAAAAAAGAACTCATACAGAAAGTTTGGGGCACTAATACCGAAGTGAATACCAATACCATTGAAGTATTTATCAATTCGCTTCGCAACAAAATTGATAAGCATTTTGCTACCAAACTCATTCATACCAAACTCGGTTTCGGCTATTATGTGGGTAAAAACGAACAAGATCACTAATCAAATTACGCTTACCTTTTCGGTAGTGTTTCTGATAGTTATGGCAGTGGCTTTGAGCCTGATTTATTACTTTTTTGCTACCTATCGCAAGCAAGAGTTTTACCAAAGATTAAAAGACAAAACTCTGACTACATTCAAACTGCTGGTAGAGCAGAAAGATATAGACCAAGACCTTCTACAAGTCTTAGACCGCAATACCATCAACAATCTTTATGACGAAAAACTATTACTTTTTAACGAAAGGGGCGAAATTATCTACAACAGCGTTGATGATACCCCCATTCATTTTCCCAAAGACTTGCTCAATACACTTCAACACGAAGATGATGAAATTGAATACGAAGAAGGAAAATACGAAGTTTTTGCTCATCGCTTCTACGACCAAAACAAAGCCTATTTTGGCATTATCAAGGCTTATGATAAGTATGGAAAAAATAAACTAAATTTTTTGGGCTGGTTGCTTTTAAGCATCTACCTTATCATTATTCTGATAACCTTTCTGCTTACGCGTTATGTAGCCAAGCAAATTACCGAACCTATTACAATGCTTAGCCGTGAAATTGAAAAAATTGATTTTGAGAACCTACCTACCGCCCAGATTGCCCTACCGCAAACCAATACAGAAATTTTTATTTTAGCTTCCAAATTTAAGCAACTTTTGGAACGCATACGCCAAAAAGTGGATTTCCAAAGACGTTTTATTCAACACCTTTCTCACGAACTAAAAACGCCTATTACCATTTTGGTAGCTCATTTGGAGCAAGCCCTGCCCCAATATCCGCAATGTAAAGAGGTCTTGCAATACCAAATCAATGGCTTACGGCAAATTACAGACGTTATCAATACACTTTTCAAACTTGCCAAAAGCCAAGAAAATAGCTACAAAGGGCTTACCTTGTTGCAGATAGATGAAATTGTTTTTGAAAGTTTTGAGGAACTTTCTGCCCTATACCCCAAGGCTCAGTTAGATTTTCATATCAGCGAAAATATCCACGATACTGCCCAAATGAAACTGCTGGCAGATGCCCTGATGCTAAAAATTGCCTTTTTCAATTTACTGAAAAATGCTTATGAATATGCCGAAAATAAAAAGATATACGTAGAAATTGCTCGTAAAGAAAATATTTTGGAAGTTCGCTTTGGTAACGACGGCAATACGCTTAGCGAAGAATCGCAGAAAAAACTCTTTCAGTATGTATTCAGAGGCGAAAATAGCAAGCAAGTAGCAGGTTTGGGTGTAGGGCTTACCATTGTACAGCGTATAGTACAATTGCATCAGGGTAGCATCAGTTATTTTGCCCAAGACAAATACCCCCAGAACGTAATGCTTTTGCAACTGCCTGTAAATGCCGATTAAGCATTTTTTTATCACTATTAAGGTGTTATTAAGGTCAGAAGGCATACCTTTGGCACTATGAAAACACTATGCCTTCTTTCCCTGTTTCTGATAGTCTTCGGGCAAGGTTTTGCCCAAGATACGCTTCTGATTAGCTTGCAAGAAGCCGAAAAAATTTTTTTAGAAAAAAATTTCCTCTTGCTTGCCAAACAATATGATATTGAAGCGGCAGATGCCCAAATTTTGCAAGCCAAACTATACCCCAATCCTACTTTTATAGCAAGTCTCAATCTGATTGACCCTGAAAACCAGCAAGTTTTGCATATCGGTAATACAGGACAAAAAGAGTTTGCCTTAGAGCAAATCCTGATTTTGGGGGGTAAGCGTAAAAGCGAAATATCCATAGCCCAAAAAAACAAAGAAATAGCCAAAAACGAGTTTTTTGAACTGATACGTAATCTCAAATTTCAGCTTGTTCAAAGCTATTTCACACTTTACGAACAAAAGCAAATTGCCGATAAATACACCCAGCAAATTCAGGTTTTGGATTCTATTATCAAAGCCTACGAAATACAGGTACAAAAAGGAAATCTGCCTATGAAAGATGTGATTCGGCTTAAATCTGCTTATCTGAAAATTTACCAAGAACGCTCCACCATTCTGCAAGAGCAAATTCAGGAAAACCAAAAACTTCAAATTTTGCTTCAAACCAGCCGTATCATTCTGCCTACCCTTGCCGAAAATACTTTTGCAAAAACAAGTTTCTTGCCTGCCTACAACGAAATTCTGCAAATAGCTTTGCAAAATCGCAAAGACCTTCAAGCAATGCAACTATCCAAAGAAATTGCGGCTTTGCGTCTGCGATTGCAAAGGCAACTCGTTGTACCCGACCTTGCTACTCAACTAGCCTATGACCAGCGTGGCGGAGCTTTTGTCAATCAAATCAATATTGGTATTGCTCTGCCACTTCCTTTATGGAATAAAAATAAAGGCAATATCAAGATAGCCCAAGCCGAGCAAAAAGCTGTGAATTTGCTTTTTGAACAAAAACAAAAAGAAATTGAAACCGAAGTGCTATCAGCTTGGCAAAATATGCAAAGAAGCATAGAAACCTATAAGGGCGTTGAAAAAATCTACTCACAGGAATACGAGGCAGTTTTTGAAGGCATTAAGAACAACTTTCGCAAGAAAAACATCAGTCTGCTTGAATTTGTAGATTTTTTTGAGGCTTACAATGATGCCTTAGTAGAATACCAAAGAGCCAGAATGAGGTTACTCTTTTCTGCAAACTTTATCAATTTTGTTGTGGCAACGGATATTTACAAATTTGAAAATTAGGATATTATGAAAAAATTTTGGATTATTCTGTGCCTTTCGGGGCTTATGGCTTGCACCAAAAACGAAGTCAAAGAGATGCAAGCGGCATTTTATATGAGCGATAAAATGATGGAACGTTGCGAGTTTGCCGAAGTAAAAGTTGAGCCTGTGCGAAGCGAGCTGAAACTCTTTGGCAAAATAGCCTCCGATAACAATCGTATGGCTCACGTGTATCCGGTAGTAGGCGGAAGCGTTCTGAAAATCAATGTAGAATTAGGCGATTTCGTTCAGCAGGGGCAAGTGCTTGCCGTAGTACGTAGTAGCGAAGTAGCCGATTTGCAAAAACAGCGTCTTGAAGCCCAACTAAATATAGCTCTTGCTGAAAAAAATGTACAGGTAACCAAAGACCTTTATGAGGGCAAATTAGCTTCGGATAAAGACCTGATTTCTGCTCAAAAAGAATTGGAAAAAGCCCGTGCCGAGTTAGCCCGTATCAACGAAGTGTATAGCATTTATGGCTTAAAAGCAGGCTCTATTTACAACATTACAGCCCCAATGAGCGGATTTATTGTGCAGAAAGATATTAACCAAAACGAACTCTTGCGAAGCGACAAAAGTGATGTACTCTTCACTATTGCCCAAATTGATGAAATTTGGGTGCTTGGGAATGTGAATGAGTCTAACATTGCCCGTGTAAAAGTGGGTACAAAAGCCCTAGTCAATACGATTAGCTACTCTGATAAAACCTTTGAGGGCAGAGTAGATAAAATTTTTAATGCCATTGACCCCGAAACCAAAGCGATGAAGGTGCTTGTCAAAATCAAAAATAACGACCTTCTGCTCAAACCCGAAATGAGTGCTACCATTACTTTGCTGATAGATGAAAATGCTGAAATGCCCGCCATTCCTGCTTCTGCTGTTATTTTTGATAAAAACAAAACTTGGGTAATGGTTTTCAAAGACCGCAACAACATTGAAACCCGACAAGTAGAGGTCTATCGCCAAACGGGTTCGGTAGCTTATATCGCCAAAGGTTTGCAGGCAGGGGAAAAAGTCGTTTCCAAAGAAGCCCTTTTTATCTATGATGCCCTCAACGATTAGAATTTTCCGTGCTTTCCTAAACCAATCGCTTTCTAAAACCTGCAATTATGAATCGTTTTATCAAGCAGATTCTTGCTTTTTCGCTGAAAAATCGTGCTTTTACTTTCTTTTGGGTAGGTCTGGCAGTAGTGATAGGGGTTTTGAGTTTTATGAATACGCCCATAGAAGCCTTTCCTGATGTTACCAATACGCAAATCATTATTGTTACGCAATGGAGTGGGCGTAGTGCCGAAGAGGTAGAACGCTTTGTTACTACCCCTATTGAAATTGCAATGAACGCCGTACAGAAAAAAACCAATGTTCGCAGTGTTACGATGTTTGGGCTTTCGGTGATAAAAATTATTTTTGATGATGATGTAGAAGACTTTTTTGCCCGCCAGCAGGTAAATAATCAGTTGCGTACCGTAACTCTGCCCGATGGCGTAGAACCCGAAGTTCAGCCCCCTTACGGACCCACAGGCGAGATTTTCCGATACATTCTGGAAAGCCCTACCAAAGATACCCGCGAGCTACTCACCATTCAGAACTGGGTATTGGATAGGCAGTTGCGAGCAGTTCCCGGGGTTGCCGATATTGTTGCCTTCGGAGGGCAAGAAAAAATTTATGAAATCACCTTGGACCCTGTGCGTTTGCAAAAATACGACCTTACACCCCTGCAAGTCTATGAGCAAGTAAGCAAAGCCAATCTGAACGTAGGAGGCGATATTATAGAAAAAAATGGACAGGCTTATGTGGTAAGAGGTATCGGTTTGCTGAATACCATTGAAGATATTGAAAATACCATTGTTGCAGAGTTTAAGGATAATCCTGTTTTAGTAAAAAACGTAGCCGTAGTAAGCGAAAGTTCGGCACCAAGAGTGGGGCAAGTGGGCTATAACGAAAAAAACGACGTAGTAGAAGGCATTGTTGTAATGCGTAAAAATGAAAACCCCAGCGAAGTGCTTGCTCGTCTTAAAGCCAAAATTGATGACCTCAACAAAAATGTATTGCCCGCCGATGTAAAAATGAAGCCTATCTACGACCGAGACAACTTAATGGAGTATTGCACACATACCGTAATGCACAATTTGGTAGAAGGTATTGTGCTAGTTACGGTGATAGTGCTAATTTTTATGGCAGACTGGCGTACTACACTCATTGTAGCTCTTATTATTCCGCTTTCTTTGCTCTTCGCTTTTATGTGCTTACGCCTGAAAGGAATGAGTGCCAATCTGATTTCTTTGGGAGCAGTAGATTTTGGAATTATCATAGACGGAGCAGTAGTAATGGTTGAAGGTTTGTTTGTTGCTTTACATCATTTGGCACAAAAAAATGGAATGGAGCGTTTCAATAAACTTGCCAAATTAGGCTTTATCAAAAAACACGGCTCTCAACTTGCCAAAGCTGTTTTTTTCTCCAAACTTATTATCATTTCGGCACTCTTGCCTATTTTTTCTTTCCAAAAAGTAGAAGGTAAAATGTTTTCGCCACTGGCATACACTTTGGGTTTTGCTTTGCTGGGAGCATTGCTTTTTACGCTGACGCTTGTGCCACTGCTCATTTCTATTCTTTTACGCCGCAATGTCAGAGAAAAACACAATCGCTTTGTAGATTTTATCAATGCAGTGGTAGAAACATTATTTCGCAAAACCTATCGGCACAAAAGACTTTCTGTGCTTGTTTCAGGACTGGCTCTGATACTAACATTGCTTTCTACCCACTGGATGGGTACTGAATTTTTGCCCCAGCTCAACGAAGGAGCTTTGTGGGTTACCGCAGAAATGCCTATGAGTATTTCTTTGCAAGAAAGTGTAAAACTTACCGAAGAGCTTCGCAAAGAAATCGGTGCTTTTGATGAAGTAAGTAATGTTCTTTCTCAAATTGGCAGAAGTAATGACGGCACTGACCCCAATGGCTTTTACTTCGTGCAGTTTCAAGTAGATTTGAAACCCAAAGAAAAATGGAGGCGAAGCATAAGTTTAGACCAGCTCATTGAAGAGATGGATAAAAAACTCTCACAATATCAGGGGATTCTGTACAGCTATTCGCAACCTATTATTGATAATGTAGCCGAAGCCGCCGCAGGTATCAAAGCCGCTAATGCTATCAAGATTTTTGGGCAAAATCTTGAAAAATTAGACCAACTCGCCGATGAAGTAATTCAAAAAGTCAGAGATGTAGAAGGTGTAAAAGATGTGGGGATTTTACGAAATACAGGACAACCCGAAATGAGTGTGCATCTCGACGAGCAAAAAATGGCTATCTATGGCGTAAAAAAAGCTGACGCCCAAGCTATTATTGAAATGGCAGTAGGAGGAAAAACCGCTACACAAAAATATGAAGCCGATAGAAAATTTGACATTCGCTTGCGTTACAATTACGAGTACCGAAAAAATGAAGAAGATATAATGAACCTGATGATTCCTACCACTCGCGAAACCAAAATCCCTTTACGAGAAATAGCTACCCTACAACTTCATACAGGACCCGCCTTTATTTACAGAGATAATACACAACGTTTTATAGGTGTAAAATTTTCGGTAAGAGGCAGAGATTTGGGCAGTACCATTGCCGAGGCACAAGCCCGCCTCAAAAATCTCCAACTTCCCAAAGGCTATCGTATAGAATGGACAGGCGAGTTTGAAAATCAAGTACGTGCTTCTAAAAGGCTCGGACAAATGATTCCCGTGAGTCTGATTGCTATCTTCGTACTACTATTCATTTTGTTTGGCAGTGTAAAAAATGCCCTATTGGTGCTTGCCAATGTTCCTTTTGCCCTCATTGGTGGCATTTTAGCTATCCACATTACAGGCATCAACTTTGGTATTTCGGCAGGGGTGGGTTTTATAGCTCTTTTTGGTATTTGTGTTCAAAATGGGGTTATCCTGATTTCTGAATTTCAGCAGAATTTCAAAACTACTTATTCTATTGATGAAGCGATTATCAAGGCTGTAAAAGTACGAACTCGCCCTGTAATAATGACCGCAATGATGGCGGCATTGGGGCTATTGCCTGCCGCTATTTCCACAGGCATAGGGTCCGAATCGCAAAAACCACTTGCAATTGTAATTATTGGTGGTTTGGTAACTGCTACCCTATTTACTTTACTTGTTTTCCCTATTTTTTACTATTGGTCGGTAGGAAAAACCCGAAGAAAACTCTCTGAAAATAGCGAATCAGAAGAAAGCTCTCTAACGTAACAAAAGTGGGGGTAATTGTTTAGGTCTAATTGTAGTATAGAAACAGGAAATAGGAAGCGAGAAACAGGGTTTAGAAGAAGATATGAACAGAGTAAAACTTTTACCTCAAACGCTTGAACCTTTAACCTTTTTGAACGTAAATAGTTACAAGAGGGTTAAAAATCCGCTTTCACCGAAAAAATATGCGAATACAGCCCTGCATCGCTACTTACAACATCTGTAAGGGCATAGTCAATGGCAAAGCGTTTGATTCGGAAACCGACACCAAAATTCGTTTGTACGCTATTATAGGTAGAACCATCAAAATTTTTGATTTTTTGGAAATTACCTACCCCTACACGCAAGAAAACAAGTTTTTTGTAATCCATTTCCAAGCCCAAGGCGGGCGAAAGTGAAACGACATTGGAAGCCAGCAACGTATTGCGTCTGCCGTCAAAGGTATTTTGCAACTCAAAGGCTGGCAGTAAGCCAAACTTTTCTTTGATAACAAAATAGCGGCTTAGACCGATATTGAGTTTGGGTACGGTAATTTCCACAGAATTTTGAGGGATTGGATTATTGGTTTGGGCATAAATTGTGTAAATAAGTGCCAAATTATGACTCCAAGCCGTGAAAGTACCTGTAACATCTCTTGCCATTGCTCCTATTTGCCATTTTCCGAGTTTGAGCATTGCTCCTGCGTCCAAGCCAAAGCCCCAAGCAGTGGCAAAATCGCCTGCCTGTCGGTAAATGACTTTGAAATTTCCACCTAATTGTAAGTTTTTGAGCTTGGGTAAGCGTTTGGCATAAGAAACCTGAAAAGCATAATCGGCGGCGGAAAAAAATTGAACATTGTTGTAGTTCAAAGCCCCATTGGCATCATAAATAAAACGAGTGTCGGGAATATCATCAACACCAAAGCGAATAATTGTAAGGGCAATATGGCTATTGGAATCTACGGGAGTAGCAAAACCCGCATAATCGTACTGGGCAATCCCTGCAAAATATTCGGCGTGCATCAGAGCGGCTTGATATTTGGGTTTGATATTCAGTAGCCCTGCGGGATTCCAATAGCCCGCCGTTACATCATCTACCAATGCTGTGCTGGTGCCTGCCATTGCCAAAGCCCTTGCCCCTACCCCAATATTCAAAAATTCGTTGCTATATTTGGGTGCATATTGCCCTTGCACACGCAAAGAAATCAAAATCAATAATGCCAAAAGGTTTCTATAAAGTTTCATAGTTGCTTTATGCCCTAACGTAATTGTTTAGGTCTAATTTGTGGAAACAAGAAGCTGTAAATCAGGATTTAGAACATTGAATATTTTGGCGGAGTTAAACTTTTACCTCAAACTTTTGAACCTTCAAACTTTTTGAACATAAATCATTATGCCTTAACTAAATCTAAACTTACAAACTCCCAAAAAAGAAGTTACCTGGTGCATTAGTATCCTGACTGAAATGAAAGTCGTAAAAATGTTGATACACCTCTTCACGAGAAAGTACCCCATCGCCATTGAGGTCTAATTTTTGGAAAGCGGCTTGAGCTTCTTGCAGAGAGTTACGGAAACCGAGATAAAGATGATTAAACTCCGAAGGCTGCAGCATATCGTCTTTGTTGGTATCAATGGCAGGGTAAATATGGTCTAGAAAAGGTTTTACATACTCTTCATAACTTTGAGGACTTTGCAGATTTCTTTCGTAAGCCTTCAAAAACACTTCCAAGGTGATAGGTTCATCTTGTGCATCTTCGTTGCCCAGCGTAAGCCTACGCCAATATTTTTTCAAAGCTCCTTTGAACTTCTTATCGTCCTCGGAGCCTACTTGCCAGCCAAAACTTTTTCGGAACTCTTCGGCGATAATATCCATATCTTCGGGTTCTATTACTTTGTTGCCATCGGCATCAAAGAAACGAAACATTCGGCTAATTTTTTGTTTTTGGAAATCAGAAAGCATAACGTAGCAAGTTTAGAGTGGTATAAAAGCAAAGAACAGCCCAAAAATAGCATTTTTTCGGACTGTTCCAAGAAAAATTTACAAAAAAGAGCTACGAACCGAACTTGGCTTTCAAAGCCGCCAGTTTTTCTTCCCAGCTATCTTCCTGCTTTTGCTTTTTCTTTTCGCGTTTTTCAGATTTTTTCATTTCGGGTTTGGTTTCACTTTTCAGCGAAAGAGCGATGCGTCTGCGTTCTACTTCTACCTCCAAAACGGTTACCATAACCTTTTGCCCTACTTTTACCACTTCGGTAGGGTCTGAAACGTATTTATCCGAAAGTTCGCTGATATGCACCAAGCCGTCTTGATGAACGCCAATATCTACAAAAGCACCAAATTTGGTAACATTCGTAACTATGCCCGGTAGTTTCATTCCTACTTTCAGGTCGGTGATTTCGTGAACTCCTTCGGCAAAAGAAAATTCTTCAAATTCTTTGCGAGGGTCTCTGCCCGGCTTGGCAAGCTCTTGCATAATATCTTGAAGCGTAGGCAAACCAAAACGCTCATTTACATATTTGCTTAAATCTATTTGCTTACGTAGCTCGGTGTTTTGCATCAAATCTTTTACGCTACAATTCAAATCTTTTGCCATTTGCTCCACAATGCCGTATGCTTCGGGGTGTACAGCACTGCTATCCAAAGGATTTTCGGCATTACGAATACGTAAAAAGCCCGCACACTGCTCAAATGCCTTATCCCCCAAGCGAGGCACGTTTTTGAGTTCACTACGGCTACGGAAAGCCCCTTTTTCATTGCGGTAATTGATGATGTTTTGAGCCAAACTTTCGCCTAAACCTGCCACATACATCAAAAGTTGCTTGCTGGCGGTATTGAGTTCTACGCCAACCTTATTCACCGAACTAATCACTACATCATCAAGACTTCGTTTCAGAGAGTTCTGATCTACATCGTGCTGATACTGCCCTACTCCAATGGATTTTGGGTCTATTTTGACAAGCTCGGCAAGCGGGTCTTGCAACCTTCTGCCAATAGAAATTGCCCCTCTGACGGTCAAATCTAAATCAGGAAACTCCTCGCGTGCTACTTCCGAAGCCGAATAAATAGAAGCTCCGCTTTCATTTACTACCAAAATCTTTACATTCGGGATATTCAAACTCTTTACGAAACTTTCCGTTTCGCGGCTTGCTGTACCATTCCCTATCGCAATGGCTTCCACTTGGTATTTTTCGCAAAGGGTTTTGAGAATATGAGCCGATTTGGCGATTTCACGTTGCGGCTCGTTGGGGTAAATGGTTTCATTATGCAACAACTTACCATTTTTATCCAAAACCACCAATTTGCAACCTGTCCGAAAGCCGGGGTCTAATGCCAATACTACTTTTTCGCCTAATGGTGAAGCCATAAGCAACTCACGTACATTTTCGGCAAATACGCGTATAGCTTCCTCATCGGCTTTTTTCTTGGAAATAAGCCTAATTTCTGTTTCCATTGAAGGCTTCAAGAGGCGTTTGTAGCAATCGGCAATAGCCATTTTTACCTGCTGACTGCTTTCGTTTTTGTCTTTTACAAATTCTCTTTCAAGCAAAGCAATAGCCTCTTGTTCTTCGGGGGCAATGTCTAAGGTCAGAATCAACTCTTTTTCCCCTCTACGCATAGCAAGCAATCTGTGCGAAGGAACAGTAGCAATAGGTTCAGACCACTCAAAATAATCTTTGAACTTTTGGGCTTCTTCGGTTTTTTGCTTTTCGGGTAAAACTTTGGAGCTAATCATTGCCTTTTTCAAGAACAAATCACGCATTTTGGCTCTTGCCTCTTGATGTTCGTTGATGTATTCGGCAAGAATATGCCTTGCTCCTTCCAGAGCCTCTTCGGTAGAATTTACCTGCTTTTCGGCATCAACGAATTTGCTTGCTTCTGCCTGTAAGTCTATATCGTTTTGCTCTAAAATAAGCATAGCCAATGGCTCTAAACCTTTTTCCTTGGCTATGGTAGCTTTGGTACGTTTTTTAGGACGATAAGGCAAGTACAAATCTTCCAAAACGCTCATTGTTTCAGCATCTTGGATTTTTTGCTCCAATTCAGGAGTCAGTTTACCCTGCTCTTTGATAGATTTCAGGATAGTTTCACGGCGTTTATCCAGTTCAGCAAGTTGCTCTAACCTATCGCGAATAGCCGTAATTTGTGTTTCGTCAAGGCTACCTGTGGCTTCTTTGCGATAGCGAGCAATAAAAGGCACTGTACCTCCTTCTTGGAGCAGTTGTGCAGTTGCTTCTACTTGTCTGATACCTATGCCCAACTCAGAAGCAATTTTCAAGCTATAACGTTCCAACATTGCACAAGTATTTAAGGTTCAATGGATTAAAGATTAAGAAATAGGGGGCTTTTATGTAAGCCCCGCCTGAAAATTTTGTAAGCTAATTGCTTGGGTATGTAACTTATCTAAAACTTTTGAACTTTGAACTACAAATTCTTAAACCTAAAAAAGGCTTGCGTTCAAAGTATTTTAGACAAATTCAGAGGTTTAATATTGTTGCATTTTTGAGAAAAAGAAAGAAGCCTCTATTTCGGCATTTTCGTCAGAATCGGAGCCGTGGATAGCATTAGCTTCAATAGATTTTGCAAAAAGTTTGCGAATAGTACCCTCTTCGGCTTTGGCGGGGTCGGTAGCACCAATCAGTTTGCGGAAATCAGCTACGGCATTATCTTTTTCTAAAATCAAAGCAACAATATGCCCCGAAGACATATACTCGCAAAGGTCGTTGTAAAAAGGTCTTTCTTTATGCACAGCATAAAATTGCCCTGCTCTTTGTTTAGAGAGTTTGGTCATACGCATTGCCGAAATACGGAAACCTGCCTCTTCAATCATTTTCAAAATTGCACCAATATTTCCTGCCTGCACGGCATCGGGTTTAATCATTGAGAAAGTTCTATTACCTGCCATAGTTTTTTGATTTTTTGCCGCAAGTTGCACAAGTTTTTTGGGTTTTTCAAAAAAATCAGGAAAAAATCTTTGCTTGGGCAAAGTAGGAAACAGGAAACAATAGGCAAGAAACAAAAAGTAAAAATTGAAGTTATTGAACTATTGAACACCAAACTTTGGGCTATTCAAACCTTCTGTATGTTTTGCGAGTAAAGTTTGATTAGCAGAAAAACCCCTCAACTTCGGCTTAACAAAAATTTTACAAAAAAAACACAAGAAACTTGAAACATTTTCAAAGTTTCCATAGTTTTGTGCCTGAAAATATTTTTGCGTGAAACCAAAACGTTTGAGCAGACTTGGAAAATAGAGAACGCATACTCGCCAAAGCCGAAGAACTATTTATGCGATATGGCATCAGGAGCATCACAATGGACGATATTGCTCGTGAGCTTGCCATTTCCAAAAAAACCATTTACCAATACTTTCAGGATAAAGACGCCTTGGTAGAAAAAGTAGCAGATAGGCATTTTCAGCAAGATGAACAGCAAATCTGCAAAATATCCGAACATACCGAAAATGCCATTGACGAAGTGATCTTGATGAGCCAACACCTCAAAAATCGGCTCAAAGGCGTAAATCCTTCGGTTTTTTTTGATTTACAACGCTACCACCCCAAAACTTGGGCTTTGTGGCAAGCTCATAAACGCAATTTTATCATTGCCCAAGTACGTAAAAACTTGGAGCAGGGTATTTCTGAAGGTCTGTATCGTCAGGATTTGAATGTAGAGGCTCTGGCTATTTTGCGTGTAACAGAAGTAGAAATGGCATTTGATATTCAGCTATTTCCACCTAACAAATTTGATTTGGTAAGCCTTCAAATGACTTTTTTAGAACATTTTATTCGTGGAATAGTTACCCCCCAAGGGCTGGAAGTTTTGGAAAGCACCTTGCAAAAATACGAAAAATCATTCAATTTCTCTACTCTACATACCTTCAACCCGCTATGATACAAACATAAAGCCTTATGAAAAACTTATTTTTAACTTTTGGATTTTTAGGATTACTCGGGTGGCAAAGTGCTTTTGCCCAAGAAAAAAGAACAATGACTTTGGAGCAGTGCATAGAATATGCCTACCAAAATACTGCCCTAATGCAAAAATCGGTACTTGATGAGCAAATTGCACAAGCCAAAAACCAAGAATATTTGGGC
>NZ_JBRCWE010000092.1:0-43327 GCF_053497555.1 Raineya sp.
GGTGAAACCCCTGTAATGAAAAACCTATCTACAATGCCCTGCTGGGTAGCGTTTTTGATTGCCTCGTAAAATTTTCGCACATAACCATTCAGCGATACCGTTTCTTTGAACTCCTGTATGCTACGGGCAAGAATTTCATTCGTGAAGTGGTCGTATTCATCTACGAGTAAATAGATTTTCTCACTTTTAGAAGGGTAGCTTCTAAAAAAATGTGTAAGCATCTCCTCTGCTTTCTCAAAAGAAAAAATTTCCTTTTTCTTATCTGCTTCAAAAATGGAATTTCTTTCAAAAAACTCACTCAAAGCCGCCATTACCTTAGAATTGAAGCCTTCTCGGCTACTTTCGGCTGTTGTAGTATCTATGGCACTAAAATTAAAATACAATATCCGATAGCTATTTGCCTTTGGAGTAGGGTTTTTGCCAATATAATAACGACCAAAAAGTTCCTGAAAATCAGCCTTTCGGTTTATATCGTAATAGTGTTCCAAAAGCGATACAAACAAACTTTTCCCAAAACGACGAGGACGCAAATAGCTCACAAATTTTTCTTGCCTTTTCTCAAATAGTTCAATGTAGGAAGTTTTATCCACATACACATAATTTTGTGTAGCTATCTGTGCAAAATTGCTGATTCCGTAAGGGAAAAAAACTTGTTTCATAAAGAAGCGTTTATCGGTTCAATACTCCTGAAAGTTTAGGTCTTTGCCAAAAGTTTCCTCCAGCTGACTTACCGACCAAATAGCAAGGGCAAATACCACCGCTCCTACTACTGCGGCACTTTCTAGCCTCCCCAAAGAGCTTTTGAGCAAGTTGTAACTTACATCAACAAGTACAAAAGAGCCTCTTACAAAATTTGGCACGGTGGTAGTTACGGTTGCTCGCAAATTTGTACCAAAATGCTCCGATACCGAAGTAATAGAAATTACCCAATACCCCGAAGCCACTCCCAACACAAAACACAAGGCATAAAACATCTCCAATGAAATGCCCCCACTCAATAAATAAATGGCACTAAAAACAGAACCAAGGGTGAGGAATAGAAATTGCACTTTTTTACGAGAGCGTGTCCATTGACTTATCAGACCACTTGCCATATCTCCTACACTCAAGCCCGCATAAGCAAATAGTATCGCCCAACGTGGCAAAGGAATTTCAGGCATTTGTAAGGCTTCGCCAAACTCTTTACAAAAAGAAACTAAAAGCCCTATCACATACCAAACAGGAATGGTGCAAATAATAGAATAGATGTAAATTTTCAATCTTTTAGGATTGTTGAAAATCATTGCAAAATTGCCCCTTTGTACGCCTTCTACTTTGGATTGTGAAAATAGACCTGATTCGGCTACTCCTACTCTCAAAAGTAATAGTGCAATTCCCATACCGCCACCTATCCAGAAGGCAGGTCGCCAGCCAAATTTATTACTTATCAGTGAAGCTACCACCGCCCCCAAAAGCCCTACCGAAGCCACCACCGTAACCCCATAACCTCGCCTATCTTTACTCATTATTTCATTGACAAGCGTAATACCCGCCCCCAACTCTCCTGCCAGCCCAATACCCGCAATAAAACGTAAAACCACGTACTGCTCAATACTCGTAACAAAACCATTGGCAATATTGGCAAGCGAATAGGTAATGATAGAGCCAAAAAGCACCGAAAGACGTCCTTTTTTATCGCCCAAAACTCCAAACACAATGCCGCCAAGCAATAGCCCTATCATTTGCGTATTGATAAGCAAATGACCGTAGTTTTCAATATCTTCGGCAGAAGTATAGCCCAAACCTTTCAGGCTTTCTATGCGAATAATACTGAAAAGCAATAAATCGTAAATATCTACAAAATACCCCAGTGCCGCTACCATTACGGTAAGCCAAATTTTTTGAGTAGAAATTTTACCCTCCATAGATTTATTGATTTGTTGTTTTCTGTACTTGTTTGATATACAATTTGCTATGCAAATCTAAAAAACTTTTCAAGATTTACTGAAAATTTGACAAAAAACAAAAAAGGCTTGAATATTTTGGTAAATATTCAAAGCCTTTGAAAGGAGGTTTTAGCTGTAGGGGAAGGAATCGAACCTTCACAGGGAGATTAGGCAAAAGGCTTCGTAGCTGTAATATTTACACCTACCGAGCCACAGCTTTTTTTCTGTATCCCCGCCCCCGAGAATGGAGGGTGTGTCTGCCAGAATTTCACCACCCTACAAGGTAGTAACTGAATTTCTGCTACAATATTAAAGGAAACACGATTTTACTGCAAATTTTTTCAAAAAAACTTTCAAAAAATTATGATTTTTTCAAAAATATTCATTTTATTTGAAAAATTTTCAAAAACCCTCTTTGGATATGCCCGAAAATTATCAATTTGATAAAACCGACTTTCGCATCATCAATTTGCTTTTACAAGATGCTAATCAGCCATATAGCAGTGTAGCAGAAAAGGCTTTTGTTTCCAATGGCACCGTACACGTAAGAATGGAAAAGCTCAAAAGATTGGGAGTAGTACAAGGAGCTACTCTCAAAGTAGATTATCACAAACTTGGGTGGGATATTACCGCATTTATTGGTATTTATTTGGATAAAAGTTCGCTATACGAAGAAGCCGTAGAAGCCTTAGAGGCTATTCCCGAAGTGGTAAACTTGCATTATACGACAGGAGCATATAGTATTTTTGCAAAAATTATTTGCAAAGACACCAATCATTTGCGATCCGTACTAAACGAGAAAATTCAAACCGTGCCCGGTGTGCAACGTACCGAAACTTTTATTTCATTAGAAGAGCGGCTCAATCGCCCATTATTACTCCAATAGTGCCTGATAGACAATATCTTGCACTTTTCGGCGGGTGTGCTGTTTGATAATGCGGTTGTTGTCGTTGGGATGCACACGATTGGAAAGAAAAATGATAATCAGTTCTTTTTCAGGCTCCACCCAAGCTACTGTACCCGTATAGCCTGAATGTCCGTAAGATTTTTGTGTAGAAAACTGCGAAATATAAGTAAAAACAGCATCTTTGGGCGGTTTATCCCAACCCAAACCTCTACGATTGAGGCTATCGGTTTGTGAAGTAAAAAGTTCAAGGGTTTCGGGAACAAGATAGCGAACTCCCCCATAATACCCTTTTTGCAGATTCATCTGCAAAAGTTTGGCAAGGTCGTTGGCTGTACCAAAAAGCCCTGCGTGTCCCGCTACGCCCCCAATGAGTGCGGCAGTAGGGTCGTGTACGGTGCCCCAAATAAGTTCTCGGCGGAAATACTTATCGTTTTCAGTGGGAACTATTCGTTCTTTGGGAAAATGTTCCAGTGGCTTATAGCAAAGGGTATTTGCTCCCAAAGGTAAATAGAAATTTCGCCTCAAAAACTTATCCATCGGCTCATTGAGCAATTTATCAACGATTTTTTTCATTATGAAAAATCCTAAATCGCTGTATTCGTAAGGATAACGTTTGCCTTTCTTTTTGAGCAAATCGGTTTGAATCAGCCACTTCCAAACAATATCCTCAATATCTTTGCGAGCAAATAAATTGGGGGCAACTTGCACGCAAAAAGTATCATTTTTGGTGTAGCTGAAGTATTTTTCGGAAGGCTCTCGCATTTTACCCAAAGTACGCTTGTAAAAGAGTTCATAAGGTTTCAGCCCCGCCTGATGAAGCAAAATATCGTGAATAATCAAATTTTTTTTATTGCTTTTAGCAAGTTCAGGTAAGTATTCGGAGGCTTTGAGCGAAAGGTCTAATTTGCCTACATCAAAAAGAAACATCAAGGCTTGTGTAGTACCCGCTACCTTGCTAATAGAGGCTAAATCGTAAATACTTTGCAAAGTAACCTTCTGCGTACCTTCATATTCGTGATAGCCGTAGGCTTTGTGCCATATTACCTTTCCCTTGCGAGCTACAAGCACCTGACAGCCCGGGAAAACTCTATTCAAAATGGCACTCTGAATAAGGGTATCCATTTTACGAAGTGTATCGCTACTCATTCCGACACTTTCAGGACTGAAACCATATTGCAAGCGAGCTATTTCCGTAGTTTTTTGTCCGTCTCCTTCTCGGATATTCCCCACAGATACAGGCATCTCTCCTTCTGTGCCAAAAGCCCCAAAGACCATTTGTGGAACGTATTTGAGCGTAAATTCATTCTCCTCATAAGCCACCAAAGCATTGCGAGGCTTGAAAAATCGCATACTATACGGATTGCCAAATACACAAAGCAATGTATTTTTATGCTTGCGTTGAATTTGCTCTACTGCTCGGATAGTGAGACTATCAATACCATATTTTTTGGTAGCAAGTCTGCTCATTCCAAAAATACCTACAACTAAAGTTTTGCTACTATCTATTTTTTGCAGTTTTTCAGCAATATTTTGCCAATTTTCTTTGGTAGTTTGCAAACTCAAATGCTCAAATTCGGTATAATTGGAAAGCATTTCCTGCCAAATTTGCTCAGTTTTCGGACTTGCATTGATTGCCACCGAAGCAAAGCTATGAAAGTCTAAATGTACAAAAGGCATCAAACTATCCTGATTACGAGCCAGTGTGATAGATTTCTGGTAGATTTTTTCGGTGAGTTCCTCAAATTCTTTTTCAGGATTAAGTTCTTGGGTTAAATTTTGCAAGGCAATGGGCTTGTAGCAATGAAGTTCTGCTTGGTACTTGGCTCTCAAAATTTTCTTAACACTTCGCTCAAAATCCTCTTTTTTGATTTTTTTCTTTTTCAATGCCTTTTTAATGGCTTTCACTGCCAAAGGGATATTGGTTGGAAATAGCAAAACATCATTTCCCGCTTGCAAGGCAAGCACTTCCAATTCGCCTGCGGGAAAATAATCGCTTACTCCCTTCATATTGAGGGCATCGGTAAAAATAAGCCCCGAAAATCCCATTTTTTGCGTAAGCAAATTTTTAATTACATTTTCAGAAAGCGTTGTAGCATAATTAGGACGCGTTTCGTAGGCAGGTATATTCAAATGAGCAACCATTATACCCTGCACACCCGCCTCAATCAGTTGGCGAAAAGGATAAAGTTCAAGGCTATCCAAACGCTCTGTGCTGTGTTTGAGTTGAGGCAAAGCATAGTGCGAGTCTTGGTCTGTATCACCGTGCCCAGGGAAATGTTTGGCTACTGCCATTATACCACTTTTTTGCAAACCTCGCATATAGGCTATGCCTTTGCGAGCCACTTTTTCTTTATTTTCCCCAAAAGAGCGGAAACCTATCACAGGGTTAGCGGGGTTGTTGTTTATATCAACCACAGGGGCGAAATTTACGTGTATGCCCAAGCGTTTGCACTGCTTACCAATTTGTTCACCCATTGCCTCAATAAGGCTATCGTTTTCTGCTCGCAATGCCCCCAAGGTAATCTGATAAGGATACGCCAAAGTGCTATCCAGACGCATAGCCAGCCCCCATTCGGCATCAATGGCAATAAGCAGTGGCACTTCACTTTTAGCTTGGTACCGATTGGTCAGTTGGGCTTGCTTGTACGGATTGCCTTGAAAAAATATCAGTCCGCCGATATGATAGTCTTTGATGAGTTTTTCAATTTCTCGGTAGTGTTTTTCATCTTTATTGGAATACGCCGCCACCATAAAAAGTTGCCCGATTTTTTCATCAAGGCTCAACCTACGAAAAACACTATCTACCCAACGCTCCTGCTGACTGAAAAAAACAAAATTTGGCTCAATATATTTTTCTGCAAACGAAACTGCTTTTTTATGCTGTAACAGATGAAACAAAGGAATAAGAGCAGGCAATAAAGCCACTGCTACAAGTTTTTTATACATAGTGCAGGTTATTTTCCTTCCAAAGGTAAGGCAAATTTTGTTCCAAAAGAAAGTTTTTGAAAAGGATTTAATGAGGAATGTAATACAAAACGGCAATACCCTATAATGATACTGCCGCTTACAATTTTTCTAAAACACTTGCAAAATTACAAAATCATCAGCCAATTATGTGTATCTTCAATTTCACCATTGCGAAGTTGGGTGAGATAGTCGTAAATTTTATTGCCCAAAGTACGTTTTTCAAGTGGTGGAAGTTCAAAATCTCTGCCCTCGTAGTGCATAATTTTTACGTGAGCAACCACTGCCGCCGTACCCAAACCAAAGGCTTCGTCTAATGTGCCGTTTTGCAATGCCTCCACAATTTCTTTCACGCTCACCTTACGTTCTTCTACTTCATAGCCCCACTCACGAGCCAGTGTAAGAACGCTATCGCGTGTAACTCCTTTCAGAATAGTATCTCCAAGTTCAGGTGTAATTACTTTATTTCCTATTCGGAACATAATATTCATTGTCCCTACTTCCTCAATATATTCATGGGTAAGGCTATTAGTCCATAAAGCCTGATGATAGCCCATTTTTTGCACTTTTACAGCTCCATACAAAGAAGCGGCGTAATTCCCTGCGGTTTTGGCACAGCCTATGCCTCCTTGAGCTACCCGAGAATAATGGGTTTCTATTTTCAGGCGAACAGGCTCGGAATAGTAATTGCCCACAGGACAAGTAAAAATGATAAATTTGTACTCTTGCGAAGGTCTTACCCCCAAAAACTCCTCGGAAGCAAACATAAAAGGACGAATGTACAAACTTGCTCCTTTTTGCTTGGGTATCCATTTTTTATCAATTTCCAAGAGTTGTTTTATTCCCCCTATGAATAAATCTTCGGGCACAGCAGGCATACACATTCTTTCAGCAGAAGCCAGCATACGCTTATGGTTTTCCCAAGGTCTGAAAACAGAAATACGCCCATCTTTCATATATTGAGCTTTCAGCCCCTCGAAAATGCTTTGTCCGTAATGCAATACAGACATTGCAGGACTCATATACAAATTCCCATAGGGCATCACTTTGGCACTTACCCACTCACCATTTTTGTATTCGGCTACAAGCATATGGTCTGCAAAAACTCTCCCGAAGCCAAGATTATCAAAATCTACGCCATCTATACGAGATTTTGAAGTAAGTTCAATTTCCAAAGGCAATGTTTCAATCATAAATTCGTTGTTTAGATGTTTTAGATGCGTGGTTTCCAAGGTATTTCGTCAATGCCGAGTTCTTGGTGCATTTTTCGGCAAAGAACAAACAAATAATCCGAAAGTCGGTTGAGATAGCGAACTATTAGCTCGCCTGCTACAATTTCCTCCTCGTGAGAAAGTTTCAGCACCAATCTTTCGGCACGGCGACAAACGGTGCGAGCAATATGCCCAAATGAAATAGAAGGATGCCCACCGGGTAAAATAAAAAACCGCATTGCAGGCAATTCTTCGTCCATTTTATCAATTTCTTTTTCTAAAAACTCTACATCAGTTTCCAGTAAATCTGGCACTTTCTTTTTTTGATTTTCGGGTTCAGAAGCCAGTAGTGAGCCTATCGTAAAAAGTCTGTCCTGAATTTCTTTCAAAACATCTTTTCGCTTTTCATTCACTTCTTGGTCGCGAACCAGCCCTATGTAAGAATTGAGTTCATCTACGGTTCCATAGCTTTCTATACGTAAATGAAATTTCGCTACTCTTTTGCCACTTACAAGGGAAGTTTGCCCCTTATCGCCTGTTTTAGTATAAATTTTCACAGAAAACTCTTGTATTTTTTTGCTAACGCAAAGAAAAGCATTTTTATTGTAAAACCCAAATGCCCTTGCAAAGTTTGAGGCAAATCAGAGAAGAAACTTGTAGGCAAATTTCTTGTATAAAACTTGTTATTTTTGATTTTTTAGCTTACTTTGATGAAATTTTGCAACCCTAAAAAGATTTGGGTTGGAAGTTTGATTTACTTCAAGTGCTGTTTTGAGTTTTACAAAAACACCTAAATTTTTTGCCTATGATTGCTGATATTTTACCTGTACGATACTCCCAAACCGAGTTGGTAGAGCTGATGATTCCTGCTTATGCCAATTTTGGCGGAAAAATTCACGGCGGAATTTTACTTTCCATAATGGATAAAGTCGCTTATGCCTGTGCCTCCAAACACGCAGGGGCGTATTGCGTAACCGTAACGGTAGATAATGTAGAATTTTTAAGCCCTGTGGAAGTAGGTGATTTGGTACGCTTCGCCGCATCAGTCAATTATGTAGGAAAAACTTCTTTGGTTGTAGGCATCAAAGTAACTGCTGAAAACATCAAAACAGGTGAGCAAAGACACACCAATACAAGTTATTTCACAATGGTTGCTAAAGACGAAACGGGCAAACCTACCCTTGTGCCTCGTTTGCTATTAGAAACCGAAGACGAAATAAGACGTTTTTTGGAAGCAATGAAACGCAAAGAGCTAAAAAAAGAGTATATGCAAATTTTTCACGATGCCAAAACAGATTTGAATATCGCCAGCGAAATTCAAAAACTTTCACAAGAACGGTGCGTGATTGCTCTCAGAAATTTGTAGGCTTTGAATGATGTTGCCGCTTTTGGCGGCAACATCATTACTAAAAATTAAATATGCAAAGGTCTATTTTCAGAGGCGGCAAGACAAGCCTCTTTTACAGCTTCCATATAAGTAGGGTGAGCGTGGCTTTGGCGAGCAATATCTTCGGCAGAAGCCCTAAATTCCATTGCTGTTACACCAACGGCAATCATATCGGCGGCTCTTGCTCCAATAATATGCATACCTAAAATTTCATCAGTATCTTTGTGAGCAAGCACTTTTACAAGTCCGTCTATATCCATACTTGCTCTTGCCCTGCCCAACGCCCTATAAGGAAATTGCCCCACTTTGTAAGGAATACCTTTTTGCTTGAGTTCCTCCTCGGTATAACCCACTCCTGCCACTTCGGGCCAAGTATAAACCACATTTGGAATAAGCAAATAGTTGATATGCGGCTTTTGTCCTGCAATAGTTTCAGCAACAAAAATGCCCTCTTCTTCGGCTTTGTGGGCAAGCATAGCACCACGTACTACATCGCCTATGGCGTAGATGCCTTTCACTTTGGTTTCTAAATGTTCATCAACTTCTATTCTGCCTCTTTCATCAGTTTTCAGACCTGCATTTTCCAGAGCCAGTCCTTCGGTATAAGGCTTTCTACCAATAGAAATGAGGCAGTATTCGGCTCTAAACTCTTGACTTTCACCTTTGGCATTATCGGCTTTTACAATTACTTCTTTGCCCGTGTTTTCTACCGAAGTAACTTTGTGGTTGAAGTGGAAATCAATACCTAATTTCTTGGTAGCTTTGAATAGTTCCTTGCCCATCGTGCCGTCCATTGTAGGAATCATTGAGCTGGCATATTCTATCATTGTAACTTTCGTGCCAAGACGAGCATATACCGAACCCAACTCCGCACCAATTACCCCCGCACCAATTACAATCATTGATTTAGGGAGTTTTTCCAAACTTAGTGCCTCCGTAGAGGTAATGATGCGTTTTTTATCAATTTGCACGCCGGGTAAAGTGGCAGGCTTGGAGCCTGTGGCAATAATGATGTTTTTAGCAGTAATTTGCTCAGTAGAGCCATCTGCTTTTGTAATTTTGAGTGTATTTTTATCTACAAAAGAGCCGATTCCATTAAAAACACTGATTTTATTTTTATTCATTAAAAACTGAACACCATCGCAAGTCATTTTTACAACTTCGGCTTTGCGTTTTATCATTTGTTCAAAATCAACTTTTACCTCTTTTACTTTGATGCCGTGTTCGGCGAAGGTGTGCAAGGCATTGTAATAATGCTCCGAAGAGTCTAATAAGGCTTTAGAAGGAATACAACCCACATTCAGGCAAGTTCCTCCAAGCGTATTGTATTTTTCAATAATGGCGGTTTTGAAACCCAATTGAGCAGAACGAATAGCGGCAACATATCCGCCCGGACCCGAACCAATAACGGCTACATCAAATTGAAACTGCATTTTCAGTAAGGTTTATGGTTGAAAAAAAAATTTGGTGTGAAAATAACTAACTCGGAGAATATTTCCAAAAAATTGCGAGGAGGTTCATTGAAAAAAGACAGAAAAAAGTGTTTTTTGCAGAAATGATGAGAAAGTTCTTTGTAGCCCCGGCGGGAATCGAACCCACATCAAAAGTTTAGGAAACTTCTATTCTATCCATTGAACTACGGGGCCTTTGTGTATAAGTAAAGCAAATTGGGCTTTTTAATTTTTTAATCTTGGCAAAAAATCACCGCAAAAATATCTTTTTCGCTTCAATCCTACAAATCTGCAATCAAGTTTTTTGAAATTTCCTGCAAGAGTATTCTGAAAAACGCTAACTTTGCAGTCCTAAAAAATAAGCTATACGAGAATGAAACCTGTGAGAGTTCGTTTTGCTCCCAGTCCTACGGGAGGTTTGCATATTGGCGGGGTTCGCACCGCTCTTTACAACTATTTACTTGCCAAACAAACAGGCGGAACTTTTATCATACGCATTGAAGACACCGACCAAACTCGCTATGTAGAAGGTGCAGAAGAGTATATCATTGAGGCTCTGCGTTGGGTAGGCATAGAAGCCGATGAAAGTCCTGAAAAAGGTGGCAAACACGCTCCTTACCGCCAGTCGGAAAGAAAACCTATTTATCAGGAATATGTAAAAAAACTTATTGAAAACGGCAGTGCCTACTATGCTTTTGATACCGAAGAAGAGCTGGAAGCTATGCGTCAGCGATTGGAGGCGGCAAAGGCAAAAAGTGCCTCCTACAATATGGTTTCGCGTATGCAGATGAAAAATTCGCTCACTTTGCCTGCCGATGAAGTAGAAAAACGCTTGCAAAGTGGTGAGCCGTATGTGATACGTCTTAAAGTACCTGCCAAACAAACCATTCGCTTCAAAGACCTAATACGAGGCTGGGTTGCCGTAGAAAGTGCTACGTTAGACGATAAAGTTTTGCTCAAATCTGATGGTATGCCTACCTACCACCTTGCCAATGTAGTTGATGACCACCTAATGGAAATCACTCACGTAATTCGTGGCGAAGAGTGGCTACCTTCTGCTCCTTTCCACGTGCTACTGTATCAGATGTTTGGCTGGGAACACCCCGAATTTGCTCATTTACCGCTTATTCTCAAACCTGACCTCAAAGACAGCAAAGGAAAAATTATCCAGGAAAATCACGGCAAACTTTCCAAACGCGATGCCGAAGCTATGGGCTTTCCTATTTTTCCGCTTACTTGGCAAGGTTCTATCGGCTATCGTGAAGCAGGGTATCTGCCCGAAGCGATTATCAACTTCTTGGCTCTTTTGGGCTGGAATCCGGGCACCAATCAAGAGATTTTTTCAATGCAGGAGCTTATACAGCTATTTTCTGTGGAACGTATCGGCAAATCGGGCTCAAAATTTGAAATTGAAAAAGCCAAATGGTTCAATCAGCAGTATTTGCGAATGAAATCGGGCAAAGAGTTGCTTCCATACCTAACAGAAGGTTTGCAAAAAGCTGGTATTCATTCTGCTAAATACAATGAAGAGCAACTCATCGCTATTTGCGAAGTAATGAAAGAGCGTGCCACTTTCCCTGATGATATTTGGCGTGAAGCTCGTTATTTCTTTGAAAGACCTGCTACTTATGACGAGAACGTTATCAAACAAAAATGGAATGAGCAGACTTCCGAAGTAATTGCTTCGCTCAAAGAACAATTTGCCCAAGAAAGTGATTTTACAGGTGAAAAAGCAAAAGAAGCCTTACACCAAGAAGCTGAAAAAAGAGGCTTGAAAATGGGACAAGTAATGCCTGTTTTGCGTGTGGCTCTTACAGGCGTTGGTGCAGGACCCGATTTAGCCGCTATTATGCAGATTTTAGGCAAAAATGAAGTGGTAGAGCGTTTGGAAAATGCTTTGAAAGCTATTGCCATTCCGCAATAAATGTAATTCGTACTTCTGGCAAGGATTTTTCTTCACAAGGCAAAATCCTTGCTTGTACAAATCCTTTCTATGAACTCCCCAAAGCCCCTTGAAAAAAATGCGAATAATTCCTGCGATAGATATTATTGAGGGCAAGTGTGTTCGCCTTACGCAAGGCGATTATGCCCAAAAGAAAATTTACAACGAAAACCCGCTGGAAGTAGCCCAACAATTTGAAGCGGCAGGCTTTCGCTACTTACATTTGGTAGATTTAGACGGAGCAAAAGCTAAAAAAGTCATCAATCTGAAAGTTTTGGAGCAAATTGCCCGCCAAACCTCATTGCAAATAGATTTTGGCGGAGGTGTGCAATCTGATGAAGATTTAGAAAAAGTTTTCAACGCAGGAGCAAAGCAAATTACTGCGGGCAGTATCGCTATACGAAACCCCGATTTAGTGCAAAAATGGATAGATACGTATGGAGCAGAGCGTATTATCCTGGGGGCAGATGTTCGCGGCGAGCAAATTGCTGTAAGTGGCTGGCAAGAAGTTGCTAGCCAAAGTCTTTGGGAGTTTTTGGATTTTTATGAAAAAAAAGGCATACAATACGTTATTTGCACTGATGTAAGTAAAGACGGGCTCTTGCAAGGAACAGCAACCCATTTATATCAGAAAATTTTACAAAAATTCCCTACCCTCAAGCTCATTGCAAGTGGTGGAGTGGCTTCTTTGCAAGATATTGAGGCTTTACAAAATATCGGTGTAAAGGGGGTAATTATCGGTAAAGCCATTTACGAGGGCAAAATTTCCTTGCAAGCATTAAAGCCCTTTTGTTGATTCTTATTTTTGAAAACAGATTTTTACGCAAAAAATATTGCACTTTTCAGAAAAACCTTTTAGTTTTCGCAAAAAAAGCTATGGCAAAGAAAAGTGTAAGTAAAAATCGTACCCAAGAAAAGCACTTGGCAGTGGCTTTGCAAGGGGGTGGCTCTCACGGAGCATTTACTTGGGGAGTTTTAGATAGGCTCTTGGAAGAGGAAAATTTGAAACTAGACGGCTTTTGCGGCACAAGTGCAGGAGCTATGAATGCTACAGTGCTGGCGTATGGTTTAATGCTTGGTGGCAGAGAAAAAGCCCGTGAACTTCTGCATACCTTTTGGACAAAAATTTCAGAAGCCTCACGCTTTTCGCTATTGCAACCTACTTGGCTCGATAAGCTCAATAGCGAAGGAAATATGGATTATTCGCCCGGTTTTCTGTATTTTGAGTTTCTTTCAATGTTCTCCTCGCCTTTTCAGTTCAACCCTATGGACTACAACCCCCTGCGAGATGTGCTGTTGGAAATCGTAGATTTTGAAAGACTCAAAGCCTGCCAAGAAACGAAACTTTTTGTATGTGCCACCAATGTACGCACAGGGAGAGCCAAAGTTTTTGACTTAAAAAATATTTCCATTGATGCCGTTATGGCTTCGGGCTGTTTGCCTTTCTTGTTCAAAACCGTAACTATTGATGGCGAAGACTACTGGGACGGCGGCTATATGGGAAATCCGCCTATGTTTCCGCTCATTGATGGTACAAGTTGTAGCGATATTCTTATTGTGCAAATCAACCCTATTCATATTGAAGAAAGCCCTACCGAAGCCGCCGCTATTCGCGACCGAATCAATGAAATTAGCTTCAACACGCCTCTAATGCTTGAAATGCGTAAAGTAGCCTTCATAGATAGACTGCTGGATATGGGTATCAACCCAGACGGCAAATTTAGACGTATTTTTATTCATCAAATCAATCCTGAAAAAGATATTGCTGACTACAACGTTTCCAGCAAACTTAATGCTACTTGGGAATTTATTGACCACCTTTTCCGTATGGGCAGAAAGTACGCCTCCGAATGGCTTGACCTACACTACGATAGTATCGGGGTTCGTTCCTCTTGTGATATTCGTAAAACTTTCCTATAAACCCAAAATTAAATCGTATGAGTAATGTGTATGAAAATGCCGAATTAGACAATATGTTCTTTGAAGCAGATGAGCTTATCAAGCAAAATCGCATAGGCGATGCTATTAGCAAACTACAAGAAATCACCCAAATCAATCCTGCTTATGGCAGAGCCTACAATCATTTGGGTTGGATTTATGAAACCAAAATGAAAGATTACCTCAAAGCAGAGGAGTATTACAAAAAATCTCTGGAAAACTCGCCCGAATATTTGCCCGCATACATCAACTATGCCATTTGTCTTTCTACTATGAACAAATTTGAAGAACTCAAAGAACATTTGGAAGTTGCTCTCAAACAGCCGGGTATTGCTATGAATCAGATTTATAATGAATATGCCATAATGTATGAAATACAGGGCGATTACGACAAAGCTATTGAAAACTACCAAAAAGCTATCAATCTTTCACTCAACCAAAACGATATTCAAATTTATCAAGAATCTATCAGCCGTTGTAATATGAAAAGGGGGAGATACTAATAGGTTCAAAAGTTTTAAGTTAAAATTAGAATTTATACTTCTAAATGAAGCAATACCACGTTTTAGCTTGGATTTCAATGGTTTTTGCAGGGCTTACCTCTGTAATTGCTAAAGCAGGTTTGAAAAATGTTTCAGGAGATACAGGGCTAGCTATCAGAACACTTTTTGTCTTTGCCTTTGTATGGCTCAATATTTTTGCTTTCAATTCTTTGAAAGATTTTTCAAATCTCACCAAAAATGACATGTTATTTTTGGGTATTTCAGGACTTACTACCTCACTTTCTTGGATTTTTTACTACAAAGCTATCAAAATGGGTTCAGTTTCAGAAGTTGCTCTCATTGATAAAGGAAGCATACTCATTACGCTTTTACTTTCTTTTATCTTTTTGAACGAAACTTTTACGTGGCGAATCCTGCTTGGAGCTTTGCTAATTATTGCAGGAATTTTGGTACTTTCTTGGAAATAAAAGCATTTTTTCAAACCAAATTCACTATTGTTGTTGTTATTGAGATTGAAAGAAAGCAATGAAAAAAACATCAGAACAAATAGCGGGCTATCTTTTAGAAATTGAAGCGATACGCCTACGCCCCAATGAGCCTTTTCAGTGGGCTTCGGGTTGGCTCTCACCTATTTATTGTGATAATCGTCTTACGCTCTCTTTTCCGCAAATCCGCACTTTTATTAAAAATGCCTTTGTTGAAACTATTAAACATCATTTCTCTCAAGTAGAGTGTATTGCAGGGGTAGCCACCGCAGGCATTCCACAAGCCTCGCTCATTGCCGATGCAATGAATTTGCCTTTGGTATATGTACGTTCGGAAGCTAAAAAACACGGGTTAGGCAACCAGATTGAAGGAAAAGTTATCCCCCACCAAAAAGTAGTTGTTATTGAGGATTTGGTTTCTACGGGAGGAAGTTCGGCTAAAGTAATAGAGGCTTTACAAAAAGCAAACTGCAAGGTACTCGGACTTGTTTCCATAATGAACTATGGCTTCGAACAAGCTGAAAAGGTTTTTGAAAATATGAATGTACCCTTTGTTTCACTTACTACTTTCCAAGATGTTGTAGTAGAGGCAATGAAGCGAGATTTGGTAAATGAAAAAGCAATGGCTATTTTGCAAGAATGGCGTAAAAATCCCGAAAACTGGGGGAAAACTATTCAAGTTTAATCTGGCATTATTAGAAGTTTCTTTATGCGTTGGTTTGTATTGGGGATAGTTTGGATACTTGCTTTTCCGCTTTTTTCACAGAAAAAAGTTCTCATTGATAGTTTGCAAAAAGAACTCGAAAAGCACCCCAAACCTGATAGCATACGCTTACAAATTTTGATAGAACTCGGTTGGCAGTACCGCAATGCCAATATCAACAAAGCCTTTGAATACAACCGCGATGCTGTTTATCTTGCCAATGAACTGAAAAATGAAGCTATTTTAGCCAAAATTTTCAACCACAGAGGCATTCTGTACCGAAATATTAGCGACTTTCCCGAAGCAGAAAAAAAGTTCTATGAAGCTCTCCAAATTGCTGAAAAATACCAAAATTTACAAGAAATCGCTTATGCTAACAACAATTTAGGCGATTTGCTCCGACTGACAGGTAATACCACCGAGAGTATCAAATTTATGCAGAAAGCTCAAGAACTTTTCAAGAAACTTAAAGACAAACGAGGTGAAGCCTATACGTATATTCGTTTGAGTGAGGCTTTTCAGAAACTTGGAGATTTAGAAAAAGCCGAAGAAATGGCTCAAAAATGCCTTATCTTACGGCAAGAATTGGGTAACCAGCAAGATTTAGGGGCGGCTCTCAATAGAATAGGAGATATTTTGGTTATTCGTGAAAACTATAACACTGCTTTGGAATACTACCAAAAAGCTTTAGATATTGCTATCAAACAAAACGATGCCACAGCCAAAGTTTCTGCTTTGCAAGATATTGGCAAAGTATTTACTCGTACCCAACGCTACAAAGAAGCTGAACAAAAATTGATGGAAGCATTAGAAATTGCTAAAAACTTTCAAAGCAAAGAGCAAGAAAGCAATATTTACGAACTTCTGAGCGAACTATATGAAAAGCAAAACAATCTTGAAAAAGCCTATTTCTACTACAAAAAAAGGCAGATTTTGCGTGATACTATATTCAGTAACCAACGCATGCTACAAATAGACCAAATGCGTGTGCGTTATGATTTACAACAAAAAGAAAGTGAAAACCAAATCCTGAAAGAAAAACTTCAAAAAGAGCAAATAATTCGTATTTTGGGTTTTATATTTTCTTTTGTAGTACTGCTGGGGGGCGTTTGGATTTTCCTGAACAATCGCAAAATCAATAAAATCAATTACCAACTTGCTGAAAAAAACGATGAAATTAAGAATGCTTTGAAAGAATTGGAAAAAGCCAATCGTCAGATTGTAGCCAAAAACAAAGAAATTGAAATTCGTAACCAAGAAATTGAGCTAAAAAATCAAGATTTTATCCAGAGTATTGGGTATGCTTTGGTGATACAAGAAGCTATGCTGCCCAGCAAAGCAATGCTGGATAGGCTTTTGGAAGAATATTTTGTGATTTGGGAGCCCAAAGATATTGTAAGCGGCGATTTCTATTGGGTGGCAGAAAAAGAAGATTTGCTAATTATTGCCGTAGGTGATTGCACAGGACACGGCGTTCCTGGTGCTCTGATGAGCAGTTTAGGCATAAATGCTCTTAACGTAGTGATTCATGAAAGAGGTATCGTACAACCTGCCGAAATTTTAGAGCAAATGCACCAAGAAACCCTTATTCGTTTGCATAAAGAAGTCAATCAACTCATTGACGGAATGGAACTGGGCGTATTAGTTATTCATAGAGGCAAAAATGTGGTATATTACGCAGGAGCAGGCATACCGCTATACTATGTGCAAGAATATCATCTAAACGTATTAGAAGCTAACAAAAGTTCGGTAGGTAGCAACTTCCGAAATCCTGAACCATTTAATGAGCATAAAATTTATTTGGAATGTCCCACCTATTTCTATATGGCTTCCGATGGCTTCAAAGACCAATTTGGCGGAAAGCAAAATAAAAAATTTGGCTCTAAGCAATTCAAAAGTTTGCTCAAAGAGTTTAGCTTTTTACCCGTAGAACAGCAAAAAAACTTACTTTCCAAAAATTTGTATTTATGGAAAAAAGAAGCCAATGAAGCTCAAACTGATGATATTACGCTGATTGGTTTTCGATGCAATCCTATCAAGCACTTTTCAAGTGCATCTTCTTACGAAAATCACTATCAGACAAACTAGAAACATCACAATAGAAATCCTATTGATGCCGTGCATTATCCGAATATTCTGATTGATAGGATAGCGGGGGTCGTGTTTTTTGAATACTCTTATGAAATATACAAAAACTTCACCTACCTTGAAATATCGCAAAAATTTTGACATATCTTGCAAAATAAATAAACATAAGGTTGTATTGTGTAGTGTAACACTTTTGAGATAGAATTTGTTTCAAAGTTGGCAAGTTATTCCTTCGGCAAGGCGATGTTTTCGCTTGGGGCAGTAACATTGCTTTACTCCAATAACTTACTAATAGCTTCTCTAATTACTTTTTGTTTTTCTAACTTTTGCAAAATAGTAGCTTTGGCGGCTCTTTCGGGGCAGTTATGAGCAATGCAACGCTCACAAGTTTCTCCCACCTTTCGCATTAGCAAATTTTTATTTTGTAAAAAGACTATCTTTTTTTGAGAATGAGACGAAATTTTGATACCTATGGCTACGCTACTCAAAGCAGGTGTGGGCGAAAGAGAGCGTGCCATCGCCAGCACCCAATACCGATTGTCGGAGTTGTAATACTCCGAAATTTGCGATTTGCACAAAATTTCTTTTTCGGGGTTAGTTTTTTGCTGCAAATCTTGCAAAATGCTAATAGAAATCCAACGTCTGCAATAATGCTCCCCAAGTGCAGAGGCATGAGGGTTGTGCAAACCCGAAAGATGAAGTTCTTTTGTCAGATTGAACTGCTTTTCGGCGTTGTCAAATCGCAAGAAAAAAAGTTCATTCAAGCCGAAATGCTTGGGTAGTAAATTGGTAAGACGATACAAGAAAGTTTCAGGACTGACGTGATATTTGGCAAGTAAGTCTATAAGAAAATCTGCCTCAAAACTTTCTTTGCCAAAAAAAATCTCTAAATCTGCAAGCAACTCACTTTCGGGCAAAAGCAATGCCCCTGCAAAATAAGATGCCCGAAAATTACTCAAAACTTCTTCAAAAGATTTTACCTCTACCCAAGAAAACGTATAAGTTCTATAGGTTGGTTTGAGCAAAGCATATCCAATTTCGCGTGCCAACACAAAACGCCTTTGCTCTTCATTAAGCAAGCAATTGATAAGCAATGTTTTACCTTTCAGTAATGAGCGTAAATGTTGGAGAGAGGGTTCAAACTCAAATTCTTGTACTTGAATATGAAATTTTTCCTCTAAAATTTTTTGCAGAGTTTGTGTTTGAGGGATTGAACTTGTTGCAAAATAAATTTCTCTGCATTTTTTAGCTTCTGTTTCTATATCGGCAAAATAGTTTTCGTGCATTTCCTGATAAGAACGCAAAGCCGAAAAATAAAACTCCTCAATTTGCATATCATAACTGCGAGCTATTTCCAGCAGTGTACTAATAAAAGCTGTTACTTTATCAGGAGCATTGACAAGAATTTCTAAAAACTGAGCTGGCTCAATGCCAAATATTTCAAGGGGAAATTCCTCAAAAAAGCCCGAAGCAAGCAATTTACTAAGTGGCAGGAGTTTTTTGTTGAGTTTGAGCGAAACAAGCCAATCGTAATTTACACCCAAAGTTTCGGCAAGTGTGGCAATTTTTTCACTTTGCGGATATTTTTTGCCTTTCTCTATTTCGTTGAGATACGAAACAGAAATGCCTGTCTTGTGGGCAAGTTCGGAAAGAGAAAGTCCTTTTTCTTGTCTTGCCTGCTTGACCTTCAAGCCAAAAATAAGCCGTATGTGTTCTTTGGTTATCAATCTATGCCCAAGATAAAAATGATTTTCACAATTTTGTTTATGAAAAATGTATCTAATTTGAAATTATTGCTCATTCAGCAGTTTTTCTACCTCTTTGCGAAGTGTAGGCAAGTGATTTACAATAATACTCCATAGATAGGTAATTTATTTTTTTCTATTTCCCGAATAAAGTATGGATTTTTCAGAGAGCGTTCGGTAAGTAAATCTACTTTCCTTTGTAAAAGTGCCTCCAATTCATAAGTTAAATTCCATAAATGTTCGCCTGCTTCAACAGGCTCTAAATCATTAAGCAAGGAAACTAAAAAGTCTACATCACTATTTGGATTAAATTTTTCAGTAAGTACCGAACCAAACAAAAAAGCCCTCTCTATTTTGTGTTTTTTCAATAAGCAAATAATATCAGGCAATAAAGCTTTTATAGAATGGTGCAACATACTACGAACATATTTCACAAAAACACTTCTCTCAAATTGCAAGTAGATTCTACCCCGATTTTTTCATAATTTTCAGCAAGCCACTTTTCGGCGGCTTCTCTGCCATAAGCACGCAAACGCAAAAGAAATTTCCAGTCGGCATTGAGCTTACTGGAAACACTCATTTCGCTCATAAGCTCTTCGGGATTGATGTGGTGAATGTTGATTTTTCGCGACTTTCCGTCTAAATTCAACCCGAGTTGTAAGAGTCGCTGTATCAGATTTACACGCCGCATTTCGTGCATCAGGCTCGTGTTGAAACTCAATGTATTGATACGGTCGCGAATTTCATCAGCAGTGCGAGGCACTTCTTTTATTCGTATCGGATTGATTTGTATCAGCAAAATATCGGAAGTTTCGGTATCATTGATAAGCGGGAAAATAGGTGGGTTACCCATATAGCCGCCGTCCCAATAATAATTGCCATCAATTTCTACGGCTTTGAACAAAAAAGGCAAGCAAGCCGAAGCCATAACGGCTTTTAGGCTAATTTCTTCCCCTGAAAAAATCTTTGCCCTACCTGTACAAACATTCGTAGCACACACAAACAACTTACAACCTTTATACGATTTGAGAGCCTCAAAATCTATTAAATTTTCCAAAATGCTTTCCAAAGGGTTGTAATCCAGCAGATTGAACTGGTAAGGCGAAAACATCATTGTAAAGAAATCTAAAACCTGATAAGCAGGCGAATAATCTAACTTACCACTATCGCCAAACCATCTTTCATAAAGACTGGGTTGTATGAAGGAAAATTTTTGCTCATCAGCAATTCTTTTCCAAAATTTATAGAGTAAATCAATAGCTCCTTTTCTGCCACCTTGCATCAAGCCATAAGCCACGATGGTTGCATTCATTGCCCCTGCACTCGTCCCACACAAGCCATCAATTTGCAACCGCTCATCTTCCAAAAGTCTTTCTATTACGCCCCAAGTAAAAGCCCCGTGTGAGCCTCCGCCTTGCAATGCCAAATCCAGTGTTTTCATCAAAAATCTTGGTTTGTGTGCAAATATAAAAAACTTGCAAAGTAAGTGCAAAAATTGTAGCTTTGAAGGGAAAAATTTACGACAAAATACCCGCAAGCGATACTCATATTGAGGCTATCACAATGTTTTTGAATACAAGTTGATTATTAGGTTCAAAAGTTCAGAAACTCAAACCTTGAACTTCAAACCTCAAACCTCAAACCTTTCCAACTTGCTTTCTTAAATTTTGGATAAGCCTTTCCAATGATGTTATCGCTTGTTGAAATCAGTCGCTTTTTTCCGTCCTTAAACTGAAAAAAATGCCAAATACTCAATATCTGAATATTTTACCAAGCAAAATTATCTGCTTCATTACCTATAAAGTTTTGCTAATTTCATTTTTTTTTAGCTTACAAAATGCCTTTGCACAAAGCAAGGCAAATCCTGCTTTGGATAGTATTCCGCCTATTTTGCTTATGGACGAGAGTTTGCAAGCCGAGCTTGCCGATGCCCTTGACCAAATGTATAACTTTCAGTTCCCAACCGCCGAAAAAGAGTTCCTCCGAATACGCCAACGCTATCCCGAACATCCTCTGCCCTATTTTCTGATGGCTTTGAGCCAATGGTGGAAAATTATGCCCGATACCGATAACAATGCCTACGATAATATTTTTTTAGCCTACATTGATAGCACCCTCAACAAAGCCGAAAATCTGTACCGAGCCAATCCCAAAAATGTGGAAGCCTCCTTTTTTTTGGCGGCGGCGTATGGTTTCAAAGGCAGACTCCACGCCGACCGCGAGCAGTGGCTCAAAGCCGCTTCCGCAGGCAGAAATGCCCTACGAAGTATGCGTAGAGGCAAAGAAATCAATGCTTTGAGCCCTGAATTTATGTTCGGGGACGGGCTTTACAACTATTTTGCCGAATGGATACCCGAAAATTACCCTTTTCTTGCCCCTATTGTAGCGGCTTTTCCCAAAGGCAATAAAGCATTGGGCATCAAACAATTGGACGAAGTGGCTCGCAAAGCCTTTTACACGCGTGTAATGGCAAATTATTTCTTGATGTTCATTTACAATGGCGAAGGCAAAACACATCTAGTTGCCCCTATTGCCAAAAGAATGTACGAAACTTATCCTCAAAATCCTTATTTTCACCGAATACACGCTATCAGCACCTTTTTTATGGGGCATAGCGAAGAAGCCGAAATGCTTGCCAAAGAAATTTTAGCCCGAATTGAAAAAAAACAATTTGGTTACGAAGCTATTAGTGGTCGTTTTGCCGCTTATATTTTAGCCCAAACGCATATCGGGAAAGATACCCCCAAAGCTATTGAGTATTTTGAAAAAGTTATTTACTTTGCAGAAAGCATAAAAGCCTACGATTCAGGTTATTATCATACATCTTTGGAATGGCTTTACAGGCACTATCGTCAGCAAGGCGAATTGGAAAAAGCAAGAGGATATTTGGAAAAATTAGCCCGATATGCTGAAAAAAAAAATAAAAAACGTAAAACTGCCCGCAAAGAACTCCGACAACTCAAACGCGATATTAAAAAACAAAAACAGATTGAAGGTTTGTAATTAGTAAAATACACTTGGCAGTTCGTTGTTTTCTTGCTCCTTACGGATTTTTTCACGTTTTTCTACAACAAAAGGGTATATTACGAAGTAAAACACCACCAATGCCAGCGAACCTATAATGATGAGCAGTTTCAAAATAACGTGCATATCCGCATAACGCGTAACAAAGCTTTCTATAAACGCCGCAAGTGTAATGAAAGGCAAAAGACTTAACATTATTTTTCCACCTTTTTCTGCCCCTCGTCTGAAAGATTCGCGACGCGAGTAGGTTTTTGGAAAAAAAATGCTATTACCCATTACTATGCCTGCACCACCTGCCAAAACAATAGACCAAATTTCAATGGTACCGTGCAACCAAATAACACTTGCCGATTCCCAAAGCAAATTTTCCTTGTAAAAAAGTGTTTGAAAAGTACCTACCATTACACCATTTACAAAAAGAATGTACGCCGAGCCAATAGAAAGCAACAAGAAAGCATAAATCCCTACAATGCTTGCAAAACCTCCCCAAACAAAACTCATAAAAGCAACACGAATATTGTTGAAAGCTATCGCCAAAAACATCATTATAGGCTCTTTTTCATCATACACTGCCATAGGCTTGCCCTCTCTAATGTTTTGCAAAGTCATTTCTACATAGCCACTGCCCAAAATACCCCGAGCAAATTCGTATTCGCCTGCTTTGTCGTTGAGGGTAGAAATTACGCCGATAGCACAGGAAATCATAAAAATCACAAAAGCCACCAACATCTGCTTACGTACCGAAGCCATCACCAGCGGGACATCTTTTGTCCAGAATTGGGCAATCTGCGAAAAACGGATACTTTGCTGTTTGTAGATAGTTTGATGTATGCGTGCCGTAAGTGAATTGAGATATTTGGCAATAGGGCTATTGCTATGATGCGTACGTGCATACGAAAGGTCATCGCAGAGTTCTACAAAAATTTCACCGAGCCTATCAGGATGAACAGAACTTACATCGCGAGTTTCCTGCTCAATTTCCTCCCATTTTCTTTTATTCTTGCGTAAAAATACTCCTTCTTTCATCAGATATTTTCAATTTTGCCTGCACTCAAAAAAAGCTGAAACTGCCAAATTTCAAAAATCTCACGCAAGTATACTTTATGATGTTGCGAAAGCCCCGAAACTGCAATGTAGCCTTCATTTCTCAAACGATTTTCAGCCTTTCCGTAAATTAAGCCTTGTTTTTGTGTAAGAAAAAGATATGTTTCGCCTGTTTGTACGTTGTACCAATTTTTAAGGTATGAGCCAATACAAATAGATTTTTCCAAGGGAAAAGTTTTATCCATTTCAAAAGCCCTGTATTCCTGATTTTTGGGAAGCAGACTTATCTGAATTTTCGGCAAACTTTCTACAAACTGCTTTTCGGCGTAATGAGCCAAATAATTGATAAGATTATTTTGCTTGACAAAAGGAATATCGCCTTTATCTGTATCTGTAAAAAATTCGGTTTGGTTTTCTTCCGAAAACAAGCCGTCATCAAGCGTAGGATAAAATTTTTCCTTTACTTCTTCGTGCTTTTCCTCCCTGCGAACTTTTTTGGTTTCGGGGTGAATTTTTTCTTTTTCCAATGCTCGCCAATCGCTTTTCGCCTCAATTTCGGGCTTTTCGGTGCGGATTTCTTCTTTGTGCAAAACTTCTAAAATCTCCTCACTCAAAGGCTCATCTGTTTCGCCTTCGCTACTTACAGCTACCTTTTCAGCAACTTTCATAGGGCTAATTTCCAAAGTGCTTACATCAACCGACATCAGTTGCTCAATAGTAATACCAAACATTTTACTAATTTGCATCATTACGGCAAAATTCGGATTGGCTCTACCCTCCTCATACGAACCTAAAGCCGAACGCTTAATGCCCAAAATTTGAGCAAACTCTTCTTGCGTACAATCGCTGATGTGGCGTAAATAACGTAAATTCTTGCTTAATTGGCTCATTGCTACTTGTAAAAGTTTTTCAAAATTTACAAAACTTTGAGCAAATATGAAAAGGATTTTTGAAAAAATAAAATTATCTTTGTGCGATTTATATTTTTTTGTTAAACTTGCAACGTACAAAAACAAAAACATATAAATATATGACAGGAAATTTATTTATAGCCATTTTGCATTTAGTAATGGCGTTTATTTTGGCAGTTTTGGTAACCTTCAGTACCACAAGAATTTTTCTTCGTGCTATCCGGCGAAAGTATCAGATTACGCCCCAAAATATTTCTTTTGCGATACTGCTGGCTTCTGTGATTTTTTCGGTAGGTTACATTATTTCAGGTCTGGAAGAGCCTATTTTCAAGGTAGTAAATACCATACGTGCTATGGAAACAGAAACTACCAGTGTTTTTTTCGGGGCGGTGAAGTATATTCTTATTTTCATTACGCTTGGGTATATTTTTTCTTTCATAGTGGTAGCTTTGGGAATGTACTTGTTTAATCTTATCAATACCGAAATAGATGAGTTGCAAGAAATTAGTCAGAACAATATAGCTGTGGGTATTTTGGTTGGTGTCATTATCATTGTGATTGCACTTTTTGTAAAAGGCACTATCATATTTCTCATTGAAAACCTCATTCCATACCCCGAAATGCCCATTAGAACGTAAAAAAGCAAGCTGTAAATTAGATATGCTTGAAAAAAGTGAAAAAGAGGCTTGGTAGGTTTGAAAGTTTGAAGTTTGAACTTGAATATTTTAACCTATAAAATAATAATCTTGCCTCTTATATCCTGTTTGTTGTTTCCAAACATCAAAATATATGTCCGACTTACGCCAAGATGATTGTTTTGAATTAGGTAAAATCTTAAAAACTCACGCTCTTTACGGAGAAGTGAGTATTTTTTTAGATGTAGATTACCCCGAAGATTATGAGGCTCTGCAAGAAGTTTGGGTAGAAATAGAAAAAAAACTACAAAAATTTGAAGTAGAAGGCGTACGACTATTGCCGAACAAACCTCAGACAGCACTGCTCAAACTCAAAAATATTGATAGCATTGAACAAGCTCAAGAAATCGTTGGTGCAAAGCTCTTTTTGCCGCTTTCTTTTCTGCCCCCGCTGGGTGAAAAGCAGTTTTACTTTCACGAAATTATTGGCTTTTTGGTAGTTGATAAAGTTTTGGGCAATTTAGCTCAAATCCAAGACGTTTATACTACCACACAAACGGCTTTGCTTGTAATGCTATATCAAGGCAAAGAAGTGCTAATCCCTATCAACGACGAAGTGATTTTGCAAGTAGATAGAAAAGAAAAAAAACTACACGTAGCTCTGCCCGAAGGGCTATTAGACGTATATCTGCAAGATTAAGCCTTGTTTAGCATTATATTCGTGCCTTGTAATAATTTTTTGTCTCAAAATTTCACTTATTTAGATTGATTTTAGGTAAAAATTGTCTTAATATTGTGCCATATCTGCAAACAATTTGAATGAACAAGATTTTTTATAGCAAATAAAACCTATTACAACTATGGCAGGTAATAGCACACAAAAGTTAAGTCTGACTCTCAAAATTTGGCGACAAAAAAATAAGAACGACAAAGGCAGAATGGTGGAGTACAAAGTTACTGCCTCCCCCGACATGTCTTTTTTAGAAATGCTTGACGTACTCAACGAGGATTTGCTTCGCAAAGGCGAAGACCCTGTTGCTTTTGACCACGACTGCCGAGAAGGTATTTGCGGAATGTGTAGTTTGTTTATCAACGGACAGCCCCACGGACCCAAACAAACTACCACTTGCCAACTTCATATGCGTAGTTTCAAAGATGGCGATACAATTTATATTGAGCCTTGGCGTGCCAAAGCTTTTCCTGTTATCAAAGATTTGGTAGTAGATAGAAGTGCTTTTGACCGAATCATTCAGGCAGGAGGCTTTATTTCTGTAAATACAGGCGTAACCGTTGATGCCAATGAAATTCCTATTCCCAAACACGTAGCTAGCGAGGCTATGGATGCCGCTACTTGTATTGGTTGTGGTGCTTGTGTTGCTTCCTGCAAAAATGCTTCGGCTATGCTTTTCGTTTCGGCTAAAATCGCTCATTTGGGCTTACTTCCCCAAGGACAAGCCGAACGCAAACGCCGTGTGCAAAAAATGATTGCTCAAATGGATGCCGAAGGTTTTGGCTCTTGTACCAATACAGGTGCTTGCGAAGCTCAATGCCCCAAAGGAATTTCGCTTCGTAACATCGCACGTATGAATAGAGATTACTATGTAGCCAAACTCACCGCCGAAGAAGAACTCGTATAAAACAACATTTTGCGACAACATCAACCTATGGTGTTGTCGCTTTTTCTTTTCAAACTTAAATTGTAAGAAGTTATTTACGTTCAAAAAGTTTAAAAGTTCAAGAGTTTGAGGTAAAAGTTTTGCTCCGTCTAAATATCCAATGTTCTAAATCCTGT
This sequence comes from Raineya sp., assembly GCF_053497555.1. NCBI lineage: Bacteria > Pseudomonadati > Bacteroidota > Cytophagia > Cytophagales > Raineyaceae > Raineya > Raineya sp. The sequence continues at coordinate 26,656 of NZ_JBRCWE010000092.1, forward strand.
CTCCTGTCTCCTGTCTCCTGTTTCCTGTTTCACCGCAAACTATACCTATAAACAATTATCTTACATTTTTTTCAATTCTTGTTGTGGGCGAGCATAGCTAAAACGTGCTATTTCTTGGGCTTGATAGTAAGCATCTAAACCACTCACCACTGCCGTTCCTGCTTTTTGCAAATCAATAAAACCATCAGAACGCAAGTAATCATCAGGTACAAAAAACTCTTGCACTTCGCCAATTATCAAATAAACTTCATTGGTAGGGATAAAAATAGCTTCCACGAATTTCATTCCTATCTGAATTTGGCTTTCAGCTACGAAAGGAGCAGGAAAATCGTTTTTGTAAACTGGCGTCAAGCCGCAAGCCGCAAATTCAGAAACCTCTTTGGGGTATTTGGCAGAGGTCTGGTGAGCTTTTTCTACAAAACTCGTATGCACGTGATTGAAAGTATAAAAGCCTGTTTCGTGAATGTTGTCGTAAGTGTGCCTTTCTACGGTAGTAGGTCGCATTACAAAGGCAATATGAGGCGGATTTGCTCCCAAATGCACCAAAGAATTAAAGATTGCAAGATTTTCATTACCCTTTTTATCTCTTGTACCTATGAGATTGGCATTTTTGAAACCTAAAAGGGTATTCATTAGGTTTCGGCGGTACAAAGTTTCCAGTTCTAACAAAGATTTTTTTGTAAAATGAGCCATAGCAGAGTATATTGTTTTTTTTTTGAAACCAAAAGGCTGTAAAATTGTTTGAAAAATAAAAACCTATCAGGCTATTGCTTGATAGGCTTTCGGTAATATTTTCTCGGAAAAAACTTATTTTTTCTTTAATCCGAAGGCTTTACGGATAGCATCTACGTAATCCAGTTTTTCCCAAGTAAAGAATTCCACCTCTTTTTTAGTTTTCTTACGGATTTCTTGTTTGCTATTTTTATCCTCTTTTACCTCTACATACGAAACATCAACTTTGGCTTTGTATGGCTCTCTGCCCACGTGTCCGTAGGCGGCGGTAGGAGAGAAAATAGGGTTTTTCAAGCCCAAACGCTCAACAATAGCTTTGGGACGCATATCAAACATTTCTGCAATTTTTTCAGCAATTTGAGCATCGCTTAATTTTACTTTGGCTGTGCCAAAAGTATTTACATTGAGCGAAACAGGCTTAGAAATTCCAATTGCATAAGCTACCTGCACCAAAGCCTCATCAGCCAGCCCAGCGGCAACAATATTTTTCGCAATATGACGGGCGGCATAGGCGGCACTTCTATCAACTTTGGAAGAATCTTTACCCGAAAACGCTCCTCCGCCGTGGGCACCTTTTCCTCCGTAAGTATCTACAATAATTTTTCTACCTGTCAGTCCTGTATCGCCGTGAGGACCGCCAATAACAAATTTTCCCGTAGGGTTGATGTGATAAACGGTCTTTTTATCCAGTAGCTCGGCAGGAATAACACGTGCAATGACGTGCTTTTTCACATCTTCGCTAATTTTCTTGAGCATTTTGGCTTCTGTATCAAACTCATCGTGTTGGGTAGAAACCACAATGGTATGTACTCTTTTGGGTTTGCCTTTATCATCATATTCAATAGTAACCTGCGATTTGGCATCAGGGCGTAAATAAGGCATTAGTTCGGGCTGTTCTTTGCGAATACGAGCCAATTCTTTCACAATTCGGTGTGAAAAAGCAAGTGCCATTGGCATATATTCGGGGGTTTCGTTGGTAGCATAACCGAACATCATTCCTTGGTCGCCTGCACCTTGGTCTTTATCCAAGCCTTTTCCTTCATCAACACCTTGAGCAATATCAGGCGATTGGGCGTGAAGGGTAACCATTACACCGCAAGATTTAGATTCAAATTGATATTCAGCTTTGGTATAGCCGATACGTTCAATGGTTTGGCGTACAACTTCGGGAATATCTACGTAGGCTTGTGTGGTAACCTCACCTGCAATTACAGCTAACCCCGTGGTAACCAGCGTTTCGCAAGCAACACGCGAATTGGGGTCTTGGGCGAGCATTGCATCAAGGATAGCATCAGAAATTTGGTCTGCTACTTTGTCGGGGTGTCCTTCGGATACCGATTCAGAGGTGAATAAATATGCCATTGGTTTTTGAAATTTTAATTTTTTCGGTAAAACAACGCTTTTTTTCGCAAAATAAAATTTTGAGTGGCAAATTTACAGATTTTTTCAAATCCGCTATATTTTTTTACAATTTTTTGATTGTCAAAGATAAATTCAGCCTTTTTGTAGAAAGTTTTTCAGAATTTGCTCGCCTACATTACTACTTTTTTCGGGGTGAAACTGCACGGCATAGAAGTTTTTATATTGCAGAGCGGCACTGAAAGGCAAAATATATTCCGTTTGGGCAATAGTTGCAGTGCCTATTTCAGCATAATAGCTATGCACATAATATACATACGAGCCACTGGCTATGCCACTAAAAAGCTCCGATTGTAAATTTTCAATGCTATTCCAGCCTACGTGAGGTACTTTACTGCCCTTATCGGTAGGAAATTTTTTAACGTTCAAGTCAAAAATACCCAAACACTCTGTATTTCCTTCTTCCGAGTGCTTGCAAAGTAGTTGTAGCCCCAAACATATTCCCAAAACGGGCTGTGTGAGGTTTTGGATAACCCTATCTAATCCTTTGTTTTTCAGATATTTCATTGCAGAGCTTGCCTCACCTACACCGGGAAAAATTACTCTATCAGCGGTTTGCAAAATTTCGGGTTTATCAGTAAGAATCCCCTCTACACCCAAACGCTTCAAGGCAAACAGAACAGATTGTACGTTTCCTGCGTTGTATTGAACGATAGCGATAGTCATTCCTTGTATTGTTTGATATATTCAAAAAGCAAATACATTTCCGAAAAGCTGCTTGCTGTCCAATCTAAACTTTCATTTTCTATATGCCAGATAGATTTTTTTGAGTTTTCAATTGCAGTAAGCAATTTTTCTTTCAGTTTGGCATAAATATCTTGATTGGGGTTGATGAAGTATTTTTTAGTTTTTTCATAATCTTTTATGTATTTTTTCAACTCCTCTTCTGCTTTCCTACAACTTCTAAAAGTCTTTTGCGTAAAACGAAAATGCAATAAAAACCAATATTCCAAACAAGGGTTATTGATAATGGTCAAAATTTTCTTCTGTTTAGCCTTTTGAAGATATTTTAGAAAATTTTTCACTTGATTATCACTCAAAATAACATCAAAATCAATTATCCAGAAAACAGCTTGATAGCCCTCTTTCAGTAACGATATAGCTTTTTCGTACTGCTCTTTGATGGATTTTTTTTGAGGCAATTTGGGTTCTATACTAAATTGAAGATTCTCTTCATTTTTTTGTAACATTTCCAAATAGCATATCTCTGTTTCTCCTTCTACAAGTACTGCTATTTTAGATTTTTTAGGTTTAATTTGGGAAATATGAGTTTTTTTTCGTTTCATTTCTTAAATATATCTACCTTTTAGGTTTGGAATAGCCCCCAATCTACCTACTTTATAGGATTGCAGAATATTTGTCTTTTTATTGAATGTCCTTTTATCAAAATCTGCAAGAGAATACAGCTCTGTAGCCAAGTTTTCATCTTTCTGTACAAACCAGATAACATCGTTTCTAAAAATATCTGTATTTTCAAGAAATTCTCTGTAATGCGTTGTTGCAATGATTTGCGAGTTTTTAGTATTGAGCAAGAACATCAATAAGAAATGTTCTAATAAGTCGGGGTGCAATGAAGCCTCTATTTCATCAATAGGAAATATGAAAGATTTTTTGATAAGCAACGTTAGTATTCCTGCAAGTTCATAAAATCGTTGAGTTCCTTTGGACTCCAACTGAAATGGTAACTTTTCGTGTTTGTTTTTACTAATTTTATGAACAAAATAAACTTCAAAAATAGGTACTAATTTTTCTCTCTCTTCAATTGTCAAATCATTTATATATTTAGGTGCTTGCTCATCATCGGAGATATAACTCGCAACTAATTCCCGGATAAAAATATCGTCTATTCCAAAATCTGCTTTTTTCAAAATATCTAAAAGTATCGCTTTATCAATTTCCCCCGAATAAATATGGTAATGAATAAAGTTTTCTAAAAAACTGCTTAACAACAAACCTTCTAAATGCCCACTAAACCACTCTATTGCCCCTTCTAAATATGCAATAGAAGTATTGGTTTTGAGGTATCCCCCCAACACGGTATTATTCCACAAAGTATTGGTTTCAAGAATTTTAAGGATAACCTTATCATCAAAGATTTTCTCATTAAATTTAATTTGAGCAAGTTTCTTGATAGGGTCAGTTTGCCTACTATAAATGGTATTTTTATTTACAACCATTTTTTCATTCAAAATAGCTTCATTTGTAAAGCAAAGCTCATAAGAATAGATATTCGCATTATGCGAGAATTTGATTTCAAAAATAGTTGGACTTGTTCGGCTTTTTTCATCAAACAGAAAAGGCTGAAAATGGATAGTTTCGTTTTTATGCGAAAGTGGATTGATTACTAATTGCCTCAAAAAGTCTAATGCTTTCAAAATATTGGTTTTCCCCGAAGCATTGGCACCATAAATAAGGGCTAATTTCAGCAGTCGCAAGCCATTTGTTTGAATTACGTAATGCTCTTCTAAATGCTTACTCTTATCAGCAACAAATGAAAGGGTTTGTTTGTCTTTTATAGAAGCAAAGTTTTGAACACTAAATTCAATCAGCATTTCTGATTTTTTTTGCAAAATAAACAATAAATTTCCAAAATTTACTAAAAATTCATAAAAATATGCTCACGCTCTACTCTGCTACCGATGGCTCAAAAACACTTCTGAATACGGCTCTCAACGAAACTTATCATTCTCGGAATGGTTCTATTGCCGAGTCTTTACACGTATTTTTGCAGGCGGGCTTACACGATTGGCTCGCTGAAAATTCTAATTTTCAAGATACTATCCGAATTTTGGAGATAGGTTTTGGTACAGGGCTGAATGCCTTGCTCACTCTGCAAAGTGCCTTTCAGAGGAAACTTTCTATTTACTACCAAACTTTGGAAACTTATCCTCTTGCCTACGAGCAAATAAAACCTTTACAATACGTTGAGCAAATTGATAGCCATTTAGAGTCTTATTTTGAGGCTATGCACCAAAGCGATTGGAATAAAGCCGTAGTTATTTCTGATAATTTTGTTTTGGAAAAAAGAAAAATCGCTTTACAAACATACCAAAGCGAGGCTATTTTTGATATTGTATATTTTGATGCCTTTGCCCCCAACGTACAACCCGAATTGTGGGAAATAGAGCAAATCAGGCGTACTGCCGATGCAATGAAGCAAGGTGCTTTTTGGGTTACTTATTCTGCTAAAGGGCAACTTCGCAGAGATTTGAAAACTCTCGGCTTACAAGTAGAAAAACTGCCCGGTGCTTTGGGCAAACGTGAAATGACTAGAGGGAGAAAAGTGTAATAAGTTCAAATTGTTAGTATTGACTGAATTATAGAATAAAGCACAGATATTTTTTAGATTTACTACAATTTTATTTTTGCTTATCAATAAAAATTTTTAGATTTGCCTAAAATTTGGATTTGCAGGAAACAAACTTTATATTTGCAACAATGTTGCAAAAAAAAATAAATTTAGCTATGAAAAAATTATTCTTTTTGGGTTGGGTTTGGCTGTATAGTGTTTCCGTAATCGCCCAAACAGGCACTTTGCAAGGTTTTGTAAAAGATGATGTTACCCGTGAGGCAATGGTAGGGGCTGTAATAAAACTGGAAAAAACTTCTTTTCAAACTATCAGTGATAGTACAGGATTTTTTTCTTTGCATAATATTCCCGTAGGTCAGTACACGCTTTTGGTACAGGGAATTGGCATTTTGCCTTGGGCAAAAAAAATTACTATCAGCGAAGGAACCAATGAAAATCTGCTAATTTTGGCAAGTAGCGAAAACATTGGTGAAGTGGTAGTTTCAGGCACTTTGCGAGAAACGGAAACCAGCCAAAGTCCGATTTTGGTAGAAGTGTATAGCGAGCATTTTTTACAAAAAAATCCTACTTCCAATTTTGCCGATGCCTTGCAGTACATCAATGGGGTACGCCCCCAAATTACTTGTAGTGTTTGCGGCACAACAGGCATACAAATCAATGGAATGGAAGCTCCTTACACAATGGTACTCATTGACGGAATGCCCATAGTAAGTGGCTTGGGAACGGTGTATGGTTTCAGTGGTATTCCTACGAGCCTAATTAAACGCATTGAAGTTATCAAAGGAACAGCCTCAACGCTTTATGGCTCGGAAGCAGTTGCGGGGCTTATCAATATTATCACCAAATCGCCACAACAAGCCGAAAAATTCAGCATTGATGTATTTGCAAGCTCTCACCAAGAATATAATGCCGATATGGCTTTCAGCCAAAAAATAGGTAAGGTTTCCACTTTATTAAGTTCTAATCTGTTTTGGTTCAATAGCAAAAGAGATATGAATGTAGATAATTTTATGGATATACCTTTACAAAAACGCTTTTCAGTGTTCAACAAATGGCAAATTGAGCGAAAAGACCAAAAAAATACTTCTATAGCTTGGCGATACATCTACGAAAATCGCCTGGGTGGCGAAATGCTTTTTACAGAGGCTTTGCGTGGCTCTGAACAAATTTATGGCGAAAGCATTTTTACCAAACGTTTTGAACTGCTTGGCAGATACGATTTGCCTACGAAAGAAAAACTATCACTGCAATACTCTTTCAACCATCACAACCAAAATGCTTTTTATGGAAATACACCCTACAAGGCTACCCAAAGCATTGCTTTTGCACAGATGCTTTGGGAGAAAAAGTTAGATAATCGCAATCATTTGCTTGCGGGTAGTACGTTTCGTTACACTTTTTATGATGATAATTCGCCTGCAACTGCATCAGCCGATGGTAACCGCAATCAGCCCTCAAAAATCTATTTGCCAAGCATTTTTTTACAAAATGAAACAGCATTTAGCCCCAAACACTCGCTTTTGCTTGGCTTACGTTACGACTACAATTCGGCTCACGGAAATATCCTAACGCCTCGTTTGGCTTACAAATTTACGGCTAATGAAGATAACATCTGGCGTTTGAATGTAGGAAAAGGTTTTCGGGTGGTCAATCTTTTTACCGAAGACCACGCCGCCCTTACAGGTGCAAGAAGCGTAGTGCTTGCCAGCCAGCTCAGACCCGAAGAATCTTGGAACGCAAGCATAAGTTATGAAAAAACATTGCTTGCAGGCAAAAACTTGCTTACTTGGGAAAATAACCTTTTTTACACTTACTTTACCAATCGTATTTTACCCAATTACGAAATAGATGATAACCTAATTGTCTATGACAACTTACAGGGCTATTCGGTAGTGAGAGGCTGGGGAAGTAATTTGAATTTTCAAAGCCCGCAGGGCTTGCGTTGGAACTTAGGTTTTACGCTTCTGCAATCTTTTGTGCAAGAGCAAAAACGCCGCAATCAGGTTTTGGTTTCACCATTTTCAGCAACTTGGAGCGTAAGTTATACTTTTGCCAAAATTCGTACAACCCTTGATTGGACAGGTAATTTGTACAGCCCCATGCCCCTTGTAGTAGTAGAAAATGATTTTCGTCCCGAAAAATCGCCTTGGTATAGTATTCAGAACTTGCAGGTTACAACTTCAATTCAGGAAAAATGGCAAGTATATGCAGGTGTAAAAAACCTACTCAACTTTATGCCTCAAAATCCGCTTTTCAACCCTCAAAATCCATTTAGCGATAGTTTTGACACGGCTTATGGTTTTGCTCCTCTGCAAGGCATTAGAGGGTTTTTAGGCTTGCGGTGGCATTTGCATTAAAAAATCCCGAAAAACATTTTTTTCGGGATTTTGAATGATTTTTTACATCTTCTTTGCCGCTTCAATAATTTTAGGCACTACTTGGAACGCATCGCCTACAATGCCGTAGTCGGCGGCTTGGAAAAAGGGTGCTTCGGGGTCTGAATTGATAACCACAATACATTTAGAGGAATTCACTCCTGCCAAATGCTGAATAGCTCCCGAAATACCAATAGCAATGTAAAGGTTCGGACTTACTTTTACGCCTGTTTGCCCTACGTGTTCGTGGTGAGGTCGCCAATGTAAATCGGAAACAGGTTTGGAGCAACCCGTAGCCGCACCCAAAACTTTGGCAAGTTCTTCTACAATACCCCAGTTTTCGGGTCCTTTCAAGCCTCTACCCCCCGAAACCACAATATTGGCTTCAGGCAAAGAGATAGTGCCTGTGGCTTTTTCGGTGTTTGTAATTTTGGCGGCAAAGTCGCTATCGTTCAAAGTAGGAGCAAATGCTTCAACACTTGCCGTATTGGTTGTAGGAGTTACAGCGTAGATATTTTTCTTGATTGCCAAAATTTTCTTTTCGGTGTTAATCGCAGTATTGGCAAAAGCCTTTCCTGTGTAAATGCTTCTTTTTACTACAAAACCATTGCTCAAATTGGGCAAATCCACCACATTGGATGCAAGTCCTGCTTTCAATCTGCCTGCTACACGTGCCGCTACGGCATCGCCCAACGAAGATTTAGCAAGTACAAGCACAGAGGCATTTTCCTTTTCCACAGCTTGTGCAATAGCATTGCTATATGCCTGAATGATACCTGTATTCAGACGGCTATCGGCAACGTGAAGCACCTTGCTTGCACCATAATTGCCTAATTTTTCCAATTCTTGGGCATCGCCAAGTACCAAAGCCGTGGCACTTGTGCCAAGCATTTCGGCTACTTTTGCACCATAGCCAACAGCTTCTAATGAAGAGGGTTTCGCTTTCCCTTCGGCGGTTTCTACAAATATTAAAACTGACATCGGACTCAAAATTTTGGAGGTTTATGAAAAAAAATACAAGACAAAATAAAGCTGATTTACAACATTTTACTCTTATACTGTACTCACTACAACACTTTGGCTTCTGTTTTGAGCAAATCTATCAACTTTTCGGCTTCCTCGGCGGGTATCATCTTACAAGCACCTTTGGGCGGTGGCAGTTCAAAAGAAAGACTTTTGGTAAGTTCTTGTGGGTTTGCAGGAGCTATTACTTGCAAAGGTTTGCTTTTCGCCGACATAATGCCTCGCATATTAGGGATTTTCCATTCGGCGATAGGCTCTTGGCAACCCAATACCAAAGGCAGAGGAGCTTCCAAATATTCTTTTCCGCCTTCTATTTCTCTTGCCATTTTGGCAATATTGCCCTCAATATCCAATTTCATTACAGGCGAAAACGAAGGGATACCTAACAATTCGCCCACAATGCCGTGCACTTGCCCGCCGTTGAAATCAATGGATTCTCGCCCCATTAAGATTAAATCATAGTTATTTTGCTTACAGATATGGGCAATCTGTTCGGCTACGAAAAAAGCATCGGTAGGCTCGGCATCAATGCGAATAGCATCATCACAACCCAAAGCCAGAGCTTTACGAATAGAAGGCTCCGTTTCGGCAGTACCTACGTTTAGCACGGTTACAGTAGCCCCAAATTGTTCTTTGAGTTCTACGGCACGCGAAAGAGCATAGTCGTCGTAAGGACCAATCACAAATTGTACGCCTGTGGTATCCAATTTTGAGCCATCGGGCGTGAATTTGATTTTTGTGGTGGTATCAGGAACGTGTGTAATGCAAACTAAAATTTTCATTTGCGTTCATTTTAGAGTGAAACATTTTTGGCTAATTAAGTTGCAAGTTAAGTATTTTGTTTGGCAAAATTCAAATTTTTCCGAAAAAATATTATGCAAGCATACTAATTTTGAAAATTTTAGGCAAATCTTAATTATTTGCGTTCAAAAAGTTCAGTCTTTCAAGTGTTTGAGGTAAAAGTTTTACTCCGTCTATCTCCTATCTCCTGAATCTTGTTTCCTACCTCCTTATTGCAAAATATACCTAAAAGGCAACTACTCTTCGGTATAAGCCCAATCAATGCCTTGTTTGGTATCTTTGAGCGTGATACCAATCTTTTTGAGTTCTGCACGGATTTCATCAACTTTTGCATAGTTTTTTTCCGCTTTTGCTTCTGCATACAATTTGAGCAAAGTTTGCAAGAGCGGTTCTACCTCCTTGATAGGCTCTTCTTGAATGCCCAAAATTTCTGTAAGCACCAAAGGATACATTTTTTGCAGGTAAGCAAAAGTGCTTTCCTGGATAGCAGAAATTTTGGCAGGATTGTTCTGTAAAGTGTTTATCTTTTTAGTGATAGCAAGCAAATGTGTAATTGCCAGTGCCGTATTCAAGTCGTCATCAAGGGCTTCAAAAATTTTTTGAAAATCATTTTGTATCTCATTTTCCAGCTTGCTATCGTGTGTGGTAGGTTCAAACTCGCTGTAATGCAAGTTTTTTAGCACTTTGCCTGCATTGATGAGCTTGAAATAGTTTTTTTGCGTAGCTTTCAGAGCTTCATCAGAAAAATCAATAGTGCTACGATAATGAGCCTGCAAAATGAAAAGCCTCACCACCATAGGCGAATAGGCTTGCGAAAGCAAAGAATGAGAACCTTCAAATAGCTCGGCAAGGCTAATGAAATTGCCCAAAGATTTGCTCATTTTTTGCCCATTTACGGTTACCATATTGTTGTGCATCCAATATTTTACAGGAATTTTGCCTGCATTAGCGGCTTTGGCTTGGGCAATTTCACATTCGTGGTGCGGGAAAATCAAATCCATACCGCCGCCGTGAATATCAAAAGTTTCGCCAAGGTATTTGGTACTCATTACACTACATTCAATATGCCACCCAGGAAAGCCCTCGCCCCAAGGCGAGTTCCAACGCATCAGATGCTCAGGGGCGGCTTTTTTCCATAGAGCAAAATCAGCGGGATTTTTCTTTTCGTCTTGCCCCTCTAAGGTTCTTCGCTCCTCGCCTGCTCCTGCAAGCAATTCTTCAATTACTCTACCCGAAAGTTCGCCGTAGTTGTATTTTTTGCTTTGATAGGCTTCTACATCAAAATATACTGAGCCATTTACTTCATAAGCCAGTCCTGCGTCAAGAATTTTTTGTGTCATTTCAATTTGTTCTAAAATATGCCCTGTGGCAGTGGGTTCAATATCGGGACGCAAGACATTGAGTTTGTCCATTACATTGTGATAGCGAATGGTGTAGCGTTGAACAATCTCCATTGGTTCAAGCTGTTCCAGTTTCGCTTGCCTGCTAATTCTATCTTCGCCTTCGTTGGTATCGCCAAGCAAATGCCCTACATCAGTGATATTTCTTACAAAACGTACTTTATAGCCTTTGTAAATAAGGTAGCGGCGAAGGACATCAAAAACTACGGCAGGTCTGCCATTGCCTATGTGGGCATCGTTATACACCGTGGGTCCGCACAAGTAAATGCCTACAAAAGGCGGATTCAGCGGCTCAAAGTTTTCTTTCTGACGCGTAAGGGTATTGTAGAGTTTCAAGGTTTTTTTATTTTGAGGATTTGCCGCAAATATAAAAATTTATATTTGCAGGAAAACGTTTTTCTGCAAATAAGGAATTTCTTATTTGCAGAAAAAGCCGTAAATGCAAATAACATTCACTATCAAACAAAAAGTTCTGTAATGTGTTTTTTTGAAAAAACAAAAATGCAAGAAGAGGTAAATCGTTTTGTAGAATTTGGAAAAATCTTTGACCGCCCCACACGCAAATATTTGGCAGAGTATCTGAAAAAGAAACTTCATTTGGCAAATGATTTGGAAAAACTTTCCGCTTCTTTGCAAATTTACAACCTGCCCATAGCCCAAGCTCTTGATAAGATTTTGGAAAGTCCGAAGGTAAGAAGTATTTCAGAAAAATACAAGCAAGCCAGCGAGCAAATACTTTTAGATTTGCTGAAATGGCTCAAAAAAATACAGACTCAATTAGATACCCAAAACCCTTTTCTTGATGAAATTAGCCTTTTTCAGCGATGGGAAGCTACACCAGCTTTTTGGTGGGCAAAACAATGGTATTACCTCACTAATTACCTTAAAGAAATGTATACTGCCCAAGAGTTGGATATTAGCTTTTATGAAAAAAAGTTTGAAGCTATTTTACGCCATATAGACCTTTTTGCTTTGGAAAAAGAAGGCAAAAAGTATGAGAAAGAATTGCAAGAACTTGAAATAATTGCCGAGGATTTGCTTACGCAATGGAAAGCACTACTCACTGCCAAACGCTTGCAATGGGAAATAGAGCAAGCCGAAAAAGAGCAAGAGGCTTTTCTGCAAGTCTTGGAAAGCAAAATTGAGGAGTTTAGCAAATTCATAGAGCTTATTAGTCCATTTGCAAACGAGGTAGGTCATTTTTGGGATATGTCTTCGGGCAAATGGCACAAAGCAGGGTTTGAACTTCTTGAAAAATATGCTCAAATTCTGCAAAAAGAACAGGGTTTGCGAGAGCTTGCCGAAATGCTTGGCAAAATGCGTGAAGCTCGCACCGAAACCAATGAGGAAATCTATGAAAACATCATCAGCCGCAAGGCTTGGATAGCAGATTTTCAGAAAAAAGATGAAATTGGGGGTGTTTTTCAAGATAATTATCTGCCCAATGTACTTCCTTCGGAAATGGCTTTTTTGGGGGATAGTGCCACAGAAAACGCTTTTTGGAAAAAATACGTTGAAAAAGAACTTTTGAGCTTTCGGTATCAGGGCAAAACTTTGGTGCAACACGATAAAATTCAGTATTTTCGTCAGCAAAAAGTGCGTAAAAAAGAAAAAGGTCCTTTCATTGTTTGTGTGGATACGAGTGGCTCAATGGAAGGCACGCCTGAACAAATAGCCAAAACACTCTGTTTCGCTATTCTCAAAATGGCAAGTAGCGAAAACCGCAAGGCTTATCTTATCAATTTTTCCGTAGGTATCAAAACCATCAATCTATTAGATTTGGCAAACTCAATGGATTTGCTCATTGAGTTTTTGATGATGTCTTTTCACGGCGGTACAGATGCCGCCCCAGCCCTTATAGAAGCAATTCGTATGCTTCAAAGCAACGAGTATAAGGAAGCCGATGTACTAATGATTTCCGATTTTGTAATGTTTTCTTTGCGAGAAGATATTGTCAAAAAAATTCGCCAGGAGCAGGAAAAAGATACCCGCTTTCATAGCCTGACCATTTCGCACAAACCGAACCCCGAAATTGTCTATCATTTTGATAATAACTGGCAGTACAACCCCGAAAGCAAAGAAGTCATCAAAATCATTTACAAAGATTTGATGTGTTTGAAAGATTGCTGAACGATTGGATATTTCCTTGTCTTACATTCATTGAAAGTTTTTTCAAATTTTCAGTAAAGTGCTTGTTGGTTTTGATTTTTTTGTTATGTTTGCCTTGCAAATTTTCACCAAAAAACGTTTTTTATGCAAACCACAAGAGTTTTCGCTATTTTCGCTTTGCTTGGAATAGGTATGGGGGTAGTAGGTTGTGAAAATAAAGGTTCAGGCGAACAAAAACCCGACACTACTATCACACAAAAAGTAAAAGACGAAGTTATCAAAAATGTAGCTGATGCTGTAAAGCAGTTGCCTCCTGTACAAGAACTGCCCGATTTACTTGCTTCGGCAGGTGTTGATGATTTCTATGAAAAGCTCATCAATCCTACCAAAAATGTTGATAAATACCTCACTACCAACGACCTTGCCGCTATGAACTTCGGTGCTTATGTGATTGACTTGGGCTATGTACTGAACTACGAGAAAATTCAGATGGGAAGCGACTATATGGGGGCTTGCCAAAAATTGGCTGATAAAATTGGGGTTAGCTCTGCCATAGACCAACAAAAAATTGAGCGTTTTGGTAAAAACTTGGATAAAAAAGATTCGCTTATCAAGATTGCTAACGAAACCGTACAAAATATTGATAAATATCTGCGTGCCAACGAAAGAACCAATATTTCTGCAATTATTTTGGGGGCAATGTTTGTGGAAGGTTTGCATATTTCTACAAGCATTATCGGTATGCCTTCGGATATGGACAAAAACACCAAAGATTTGGTTTTCAGCAGAATGGTAAAAATTATCGCCGACCAAGAAAAATCGCTTGATGATGCTATCTCTTCTTTGGAAGCCGTAAAACCTACGGGCAAAGCCCAAGATTTGCTCAACGGTCTGAAAGCTATCAAGCAGGTATATGCCGAAAAGAAATATGCCGAAAAATTTGCTTCTTACAAAACTGGCGAAAAAGTCCCTGTTTCTACCGAAGACTTAAAGCCTTTGCAAGCCAAAACACAAGAAGTTCGTAAATTGATAATTGAGTAATACTAAAATCCATTTTCGGTGGTTGGGCGTAGCCGAAACCACCGAAAATGCCTATCATCAAAATTATTTCAACAAAGCCACTTTTAGCTGTATTCTCACCACATCTCCCATCGTTTTACATTTAAGAAATTCGTTGTTTTTGTGATATTCGGCAAGTTCGTGTTTGAGCTGATAGGTTTTTTCAGAGCTTGAAATGGTATCTTTTCGCATTACATCAATCAAATCTTTTACGCGATAACGTGCCGAAACCAGTCTTCGCCCAATGAGGGTTCGCTCTTCGTGCTGATATTGCTTGGCAGTTTCTTTATTGACGTGTTTGAGGCACAATTCTACAATGGGGTTATTTTCTTTGAAAAATTGTGGCAAATACATTCGGTGTTTGCCCTCGTAAGATTGTTGGTCAAAATCAATGGCACGCACTCGGTATTGCTCATTATCAAAGTCGGGGGTAATATCCACCACATAATTGTAGGCTCGCATATCGCCCAAAAGACGAATAAAACAACGCTCATTGAACTTTACAAACTCTTTGGCAATGCGAACGGTATTCATTTCGGGGCGTTGGAGATAGTTTTGGATAAAAGCATCGCCGGGTATGCCCGCAATGTGTTCTTCTATAAGTGTATTTTTATGCACTAAAAAGCTAATTCGGTTGGGCGAAAGCAAATGTTCCAATTCCAAGCCATAAATACGAGAAGCATCGGCTTTTTTTACATAAAAATAATCGTAATTGTCGTTGTAGTTATTGATGATTCTGATACGAAAAGGGTGCGAATTGCCAAACACGCAGTAATCAATTCTATCTACGTGCAAATGCTCCATTACAGAAATATCGCCATCGGTTTTTAGCAAAGCATACACGGTGGTAAGAGCTTTATCAAGCTCTTGTGTCATATCTTGGCTATAAATAACAGAGTTCCATAGCGTATCTTTGCCCTTTTTATCTAAAACAGGGAAGGCATCGGTGTAGCGAAGCAAATCTTCGTAGCTTACAGGTAAAACACAAGTACGCTGATAAGTTTGCAAATAGCTTCGCAACTCTTTGGAAATAGGAAAAGCAGGCTTTTTTTTGGAAATTTCAATCATAGCAGTTAGGGGCAAAAATTTGATAGATCTTTTTCTTGCTTCCAGTTTTTGCTTCTTGAAGCTACTCAAAAATAAACTTTTTTTCGTAGAAATCAAATTTCTCGTTATTTTTGCCGAGTTTTTAAGCCTATTCAATATGATGAAATACAATTTCTTAGCTCCTGCTTGCTTGCTTTTAGAAGATGGGACACTCTTTGAAGGTTTTGCGATTGGCAAAAAGGGTACCACTACGGGCGAAATTTGCTTCAATACAGGAATGACGGGCTATCAGGAAATTTATACTGACCCTTCCTATTTTGGGCAGATTGTCGTAAATACTACTGCCCATATAGGCGTATATGGCACCTACCACGAGGAGCAAGAAGCAGAAAAGCCTACTATCCGAGGAATGGTTTGCAATGCTTTTTCTCATATTTTTTCTCGCCACAAAGCCGAAAAATCCTTGCAAACTTATTTAGAAGAAAACAATATTGTAGCCATTGCAGGAGTGGATACTCGCCGTTTGGTACAGCATATTCGCCTGAAAGGAGCTATGAATGGAGTTATTTCATCAGAAAATTTGGAAATAGGTTTTTTGCAAAAAAAACTACAAGAAACGCCTCCAATGAAAGGGCTTGAACTTTCCAGCCAAGTAAGTACGCAAAAATCTTATTTTTTTGGAAATCCGCAAGCACGCCACAAGGTAGCAGTTCTGGATTTGGGTGTAAAGCGAAATATTTTACGCTGTTTGGCTGAAAGAGATGTGTATATGCAAGTATTTCCTGCCCAAACGCCTTTCTCTGAAATGCAGAAGTTTAATCCTGACGGCTATTTTATTTCTAACGGACCTGGCGACCCTGCCGCTATGCCTTACGCCGTTGAAACCGTAAAGCAAATTTTAGAAAATAATGCCCCCCTATTTGGCATTTGCTTAGGACATCAAATTTTAGCTCTTGCCAGTGGTATTGGCACTCATAAGTTGCATCACGGACACAGAGGCTTAAATCACCCTGTCAAGAATTTGCTTACGGGCAAAAGCGAAATTACTTCCCAAAATCACGGATTTGGGGTAAATAAAGAAGAAATTGAGCAAAGCGATTGCGTTCAAATTACCCATATCAATCTCAACGACCACAGCGTAGAGGGCTTACGCCGAACCGATAAACCTGCTTTTTCGGTACAATATCACCCCGAAGCCTCACCCGGCACTCACGACTCGCGTTATCTGTTTGATGAATTTGTGCAAATGCTGAATAAAAATTAGACTATCGTACTTCTATTTTTTTTGATATCTGAGCTTTGCGAAAAATATTTGCTCACGCAAACTTTTTTCTCAAAAATTTGTTATATCTTTGTGTAATCTAAACTCATTCTAAATAAAAATTACGTTTCTGTAT
>NZ_JBRCWE010000093.1:0-20377 GCF_053497555.1 Raineya sp.
AGCGACATCATCGCTCTAAGCCCGAAAAAAAACATCTTAAAATTCACTTTTTTGAAAGGAAATTTCTATTGTTGTTCTTTGATTTTTTCTAAACGGACTTTTTAAGGGACGACTAAATTACTAAGCCCGACAGGTTTGCGAATCTGTAGGGCTTGAGCGTAAATTTTACCCATTTACTTTCTTAAAATTTCCACTTCTAAGCCACTTGGATAGCTAACATTATGGAAAACCTTGATAAAGGCTTTGGTAAGGTCTGCTTTGGTAGCTTTGTAGGGATTTTCCAAAAATTTCTGCGGGTTAAGTGCAAACAATGGAAACCAAGAGCTTTGCACTTGTATCATTATTCGGTGTCCTTTTTTGAAAGTATGAAAGCAGTCTTGCAAACGAAATTTGATAGGAGTTACTTGATTGATAGGCAGAGGTTCGGGCTTTTCAAAGCTATTGCGAAAGCGAGCTGGCATAATTTCACCTCTTACCAATTGGTGGTAATTGCCTAAAAATATGCCTTGGGGAGTGGTGCTGTGGTTGGGTTCATCAGGCGGATAAACATCTATGAGTTTTACGATAAAATCGGCATCATTGCTGGTAGTTGCAACAAACAAATTGGCAGTGAGTTCGCCACAAATGGTAATATCTTCGTTTAAGGGTTCAGTTTGGAATGTTAAAACATCAGGACGGCGTGCGGCAAAGCGTTGGTCTTCGCTCATATAATTGCGAGGCGTAAAGCCAAGCATCTGTCTAAAATTTTCTGAATGAGGTACAGGCTTGAGCGGGTCGGAAAGGTACTCAGAGAAACTATCGGGGGCTTTGGGAGTTTCAAAAGCGAGTTTGCCTTCGGGTTGGAAATAAAGCGTTTTTCTATCGGCATTGGGCAAGGGATATTTATCAAACTTCTGCCATTCTTTTTTACCTGTATCAAACAAATAGGCTTCGGGCAAACCTGTATTGCCATCGGCTTTTTCTTTAAGAAAATGTCTGAAAAAAGGGGTTTCAATTTCCCGCTGATAGAAAGTGGCAATACTATCGCCAAAATAGATATGATTGTGGGTGTGTTGTCCTCTCTCACGAGTCCAGTCGCCGTGTCCGAAAGGTCCCATTACAAGCGTATTGTAATTTTTGGAATTTTTCTCAATAGTTTTGTAAATATTGAGCGGTCCGTAGAGGTCTTCGGCATCAAACCAACCGCCTACGGTCATTACGGCGTGTTTGATATTTTTGAGATGAGGTAAAAGATTGCGTTTTTTCCAAAAATCATCATAATTCTGATGATTGACTACTTCTTGCCAAAAGAAATTATCTTTGTAATATTTTTCGGCATTGGGCAAAGTAAGTAGTTCATCATAAAAAAACTGAAAGCCATCGGGAGTTTTAGGTCTAACAGACTGATGCTGATACCAAGCGGTGGTCGTATTTTCTTTCTTTTGTACACCAAATACAGGATAAGCAAAAAAATAGCCCAAAGTGAGCGAACCATTATGATGAAAATCATCAAACCAAAAATCTGCTATGGGGGCTTGTGGAGAGGAAGCCTTCAGGGCAGGGTGAGCCGCCAAAGTGCCAGCGGCAGTATAAAAACCGGGATAAGAAATACCCCACTGCCCAACTCTACCATTATGGTTGGGTATATTTTTTAAGAGCCATTCTATGGTGTCGTAGGTGTCGGAGGCTTCATCAACGTCTGTTTTTTTCTTTTTTTCAGGAATGTGGGGTGTCATATTAGTCCAGGTTCCTTCGCTCATATATCTGCCTCGTACATCTTGATAAACAAAGATGTATTTTTCTCGCATTAGAAAGCGATTAGGTCCCAGACGATTGGGAAACTTATCTGTACCATAAGGAGCTACGCTATAACAAGTTCTTTGCATCAGAATAGGATACTTATTTTCTTTGGAAGCGTCTTTGGGTACATAGACGGCGGTGAATAGTTTTACGCCATCTCGCATCGGTATCTGATACTCGTACTTATTGTAGTTATTTCTGATGAAAAGAGAATCTTCGTTGATTTTATTTTGGGCAAAAGCACTTTTCAGCGAGAAAAGCAAGATTATTAAGTAAAATTTCCTCATATTTACAGCGTTTTCTGAGGAAAACGTAATCAGTCTAAACTTATTGCAAAATTACTCGTACATTTTCCAAGTAAGCAAAACAACTGTTCCTCTGTCTTTTTCAGATTCTACGCTTAGCTCAGCTCCCAAGAGGTCGGCACGAGAACGCATACTGCTCATTCCTAAACCATTTTTAGCTTCCTTTACATCAAATCCTTTGCCATTGTCTTCAATTTGCAGTGTCAGCATACCTTCGTCCTCATAAATTTGGACAAAAATTTCGGTGGCTTGGGCATATTTAATGGCATTATTGATAGCTTCTTGGGCTATACGGAAAATGAGCATTTCAGCGTTTTCGTTTAGTCTTTTTTCAAAACCAATGGCACTAAATATCACAGGTGGGTTTTGGATATTTTGGCAAAAACTACTTAAAGCAGAAACTAAACCAAATTTTTTGAGCGTAGGAGGCATCAAGTTGTGTGAAATGCGGCGAACATCTTGCGAGGCTTCCAAAACCAGCTCATTAGCTTGCATCAAAATATCTTTGGCATAGGTTTGGGTAGCTCTTTCTATGTTCTGACGAATAACCGAAAGCGTAACTCCCAAGCCATCGTGCAGGTCTTTGGCAATGCGTTCTCTTTCTGCCTCTTGGGCTTTTAGTTCGGAAAGACGCATCTCTTTTTCTTTTTCGCTTTTCACAATTTGTAATTCTCGCTCTTTTTGGAGTTTGTTGCGGGCTTCTATAAAAAGCCAAATACTAAGTGCCGCAATAGCCGTAAGACCTACTATCAGGGTAATCAGGAGAAAGTTTTGAGCTTTTTTCTTTTCGTTTTCAGCTTGAATGGCTTTTTGCTCTTTTTCAAGGGTTTTGTATTCTACATTGGCAATATCAAGGGCATAAGAGCTTTTCTGCTGATAAATGAGTTTATCTATTTCACGCAGTTTTTCTACGTAACGTGTAGCCTGCTCAAAGTCGCCTTTTTCTTTGCTTAAAGCAAGAGCCTGCTGATAGTGGTTGCGTTTGGATTTGATAGAAACCCGATTGCTATCTTCGGTGATAATTTTTCGGCTTTGGGCTAAATATTTTTCGGCTTCGCTAAAATTCCTTTGTTTGGTATAAAAGCCACTCATACCCAAAACCGACTGATTGAGCATATCCAAGTCTTGGGCTTGCTTGCTCAGTTCAATAGCTTCTTGCAGGTATTTAGGAGGCAAAGTGTAGTTTTTGAGCATTTGATGACATTCTGCCAAATGATTGCGAGCAATTGCCATAGCTCGGTAGGCTTGCTGTTTTTTTGCCTCTTCATAAGATTTTTCGTGTAAAAGAATTGCCTTTTCGTACTCTCCTAAATTTTCCTGAGCCTCTGCATAATTGGCATAAATCCGATACAAATCACCTTTTACATAATCAGACTTTTTGCTTTCAGGCAGATTTTCAAATACTTGTAGGGCTTTTTCGTAATATTGTAGGGCTTCTTGGTTTCTACCTGTTTCTATGTAAAAAAGCCCGACAATGTTCAGTCGGGTAACTACCATTGAGTCTAAACCTGCTTGCTGGGCAATTTCTAAGGATTTTTTTGCCCAAGTGATACCATTTTCAAAATCGCCAGTAAAATAAGTTAGAGAAGCCATTAGCCCCCACATTCTACACTCGGCGGCGGCATCTTTTTCTTTTTTGGCAATTTCAATCCCTTCAGTGGCATAATAAAATGAGGAGTCTATCTTGAACAAATCCAAGTAGTAGTCCGTAAGATGCATATAATACCGAGCCAATGGCTTTTTTTGAGATTTAGCAGTTTTTAATGCTATTTTGAGGCTATCCACTTTCTTTTGATAGTACTCGGCGGTTTTCTTTTGAGCAAAAAGAAAAAAATGTAAAAAAAATAGCAAAGCCGTTAGGCTTATTTTATACGAAGTTATTTTCATAAGCAAGTTTTACAAGTTCGGCAGTATTGCGTACATTGAGTTTCTTGAGCAATCCTTTCCGATAGCCATCTACGGTATTTTTACTCAGATGAATCTTGTCGGCTATTTCTTCGTTGGTATGTCCTTTGATAATAAGTCTGAGTATTTCGGCTTCTCGGCTGGATATTTCAAATTTTTGGACAAAATTATCATATTTGTTATTGTCTTCGTAATGCTCTTTCAGGGCTTTTTGTACTTGTTCAGAAAAATGTTCCCCTCCTTCAAACACATCAAAAATGGCTTGCTTTAGCTCTTGGGAAGTAGCGGTTTTGCTCAAATATCCTCGGATACCTAATTTTTTGAGGTTTGTGATGAGTTCATAATCTAGATAGGTGGAAATGATAATCACTTTCAGGTCGGCAAAGTGGTTTTTAATGACTTGCATTACTTCTACGCCATCCATTTTGGGCATATTCACATCTAAAAGCAATACGTCAGGTTTTTGGAGTTGGAGTATATGCAAGAGTTTTTGTCCGTTACTTGCTTCACCAATAATTTCTATGTTGCTTTCTTGGCTTAGTATAAGTTTTACGCCATCAATAAACATTTGGTGGTCGTCGGCAATAATGATTTTTACTGGCATAACGAGGTAGAAAAGTTTATTTGATGTTGCTTTGAACATAAAAATAATTCATTTTTCTCATACAAAACAAAAAAAATAAAAAAAAGTTAAAAACCCCCTTTTAGGGGGGTAGAGCAATTGAACTGACTTGATTATTTTTGAAACAGAAATTGATAGTTTAAAAGATATTTTTTCGTTAAACAGGGATTGAACACAAGTATCTTGCTCTCAAACTCCATTTCCATTTGTTCAAAAAATTAACGTAGAAGAATAGTTTTGCCAAAAGTGAGGTAGGGTTTCTCTGCCTCTCTTTTTTTATGCTTGGCAAAACAAAAAAATCTTTCAAACGTTTTGAAAAAAGATAAAAATTCAAAATTTTGCAATTTCAAAAATGAAAGCTTTATGAAGCAATTTTTTAAGTTTGTTTTTGCTACCATTTTGGGCTTGGTGATATTTAATTTGTTCGCCATTTTCATACTGATAGGCATTATCTCTGCATTTGGAGATGATGATAAAGTAAAGGTAGATGAAAATAGCGTCTTATATCTCAATCTTTCTGCACCTATAGCTGAAAGAGGTCAGGAA
Source organism: Raineya sp. (assembly GCF_053497555.1). Lineage (NCBI taxonomy): Bacteria > Pseudomonadati > Bacteroidota > Cytophagia > Cytophagales > Raineyaceae > Raineya > Raineya sp. The sequence continues at coordinate 5,158 of NZ_JBRCWE010000093.1, forward strand.
AACCCGCTGGGCAATTTGGGAGTGCCTCTGGATAATACCAGTTCCAAAATAGGCTTATTGGAAGTAGTGCAAAGCATTAAAAACGCTAAAAGCGATAAAAAAATTAAGGGTATTTACATCAATACGCAAGGCGTACAGGCTCGCTACGCTTCACTAAAAGAAATTCGCGATGCTCTTGTAGATTTCAAAAAATCTAATAAGTTCATTTATGCTTATGCCGAAACGTACAGCGAAGGGGCATACTATTTGGCTTCGGTAGCAGATAAAATTTATCTGAACCCTGCGGGTATTTTAGAGTTCAATGGTATTTATACGGAAATTCCTTTTATCAAGGGGGTATTGGAGAAAATAGAAGTAAAACCCGAAGTATTCAGAGTAGGAGAGTTCAAAAGTGCTGTGGAGCCTTTTATTTTAGATAAAATGAGTGAGGCTAACCGACTGCAAACCAAAGAATATTTGGAAGCAATTTATGATGTCTTTTTGGAAGATATTTCCGCTTCTCGCAAGATAGAAAAAACACAACTTCGCCGCATAGCCGACTCTATGTTGGTGCGAAAAGCCGAAGATGCTCAAAATTTGAATTTAGTTACCAATATAGCCTATGAAGATGAAATATTAGAGCTTTTACGCAAAGAGCTGAAAGTGGATAAAAAAGATAACATCAAATTTATTTCGCCGAGCAAGTATTTCAAAGCGATTGAAAGCAAGTATTCTAAAAATAAAATTGCAGTGCTTTTTGCCGAAGGCGAAATCAATAGTGGCGAAAGTGGCGAGGATAATATTGGTTCGGCAACAATTGTGAAGGAATTAAGAAAACTGCGTAAAGATGAAAAAGTAAAAGCCATTGTTTTGCGTATCAATTCGCCCGGTGGTAGTGCTTTGGCTTCAGATGTGATGTGGCGTGAAATTATGCTTACCAAAAAAGAAAAACCTGTGATTGCCTCAATGTCTGATGTAGCCGCTTCGGGGGGCTACTATATGGCTATGGCTTGCGATACGATTGTTGCTCAAAAAAATACCATTACAGGTTCTATTGGTGTGTTTGGCTTGCTTTTCAATGCAGAAAATTTGCTTAAAAACAAAATAGGTGTAACTACCGACCGAGTTTCTACTTCGCCGCTTGCCGATATTGGCAATCCTGTTCGTAGCCTTTCGCCACAAGAGCGAGCCATTATTCAGGAGAGCGTAGAGCGAATTTATGAAGCCTTTACTACCAAAGCCGCCCAAGGCAGAAAAATGAACCTTGAAGACCTGAAAAAAGTAGCTTCGGGTAGAGTATGGGCTGGCTCACAAGCCAAAGAAAGAGGTTTGGTTGATGTTTTTGGTGGCTTAGATGATGCCATTGCTCTTGCAGCAAAAAAAGCCAAAGTAGAAAACGACTATCAGGTAAAATACTATCCTATTCAGCAAGACTTTTGGCAAAAAATCACTAAAAAAAGCAAGGAAGAAACTTTCTTGAAAGAAAAATTAGGCAACGAACTCTATGAAAATTGGAAATTACTAGAAAAAATACGAAATTGGCAAGGTGTGCAGGCTCGTTTGCCCTTTGAAGTTGTGGTGAAATAGAGATAGCTGTACAGACTGAAAAGCCTATTACAAGTTCAAAGGCAAAAAGTTTAAGAGTTTGAGGGTTAATAGTTTAAGTGTTAGGCTTCAAGTTTTAAATTTCAAGTTTATGCGATAGCTTCATAATTTCATAATTTTGCGAAGCAAAAAAATTTTTTTCCAAACAAAACATTCTTTATATTGCTTGCCCAAAGTGAATTTTACTAAAACGCAAAAACAAATTTTTACGTTATGGCACAAGTTGTTTTAATGCCCAAAATGAGCGACACAATGACCGAAGGCGTTGTGGCGGTATGGCATAAGAAGGTTGGAGATACAATTAAATCGGGGGATATTATAGCAGAAGTAGAAACAGATAAAGCCACAATGGATTTGGAGGCTTATGAAAGTGGTACTATTTTGTACATTGGGGCAGAAGTTGGAAAACCTGTTCCCGTAGATGGCATTTTGTATATTGTAGGTAAGCCCGGTGAAGATTTTCAGCACTTATTGCAAGGCTCGGCGAAAGTTACCACTACTGAGCCTACTCCACAGCCTACAGCTCAAACTGAAAACCATAAACCCGCAAGCAATACACCTGCGGTGGCTTCGGTAGATGTTTCCAGTATTCGTGCCAAAGTAGAGCGAATGCCCAAAATGAGCGATACAATGACCGAAGGTGTGGTAGTAAAATGGCATAAAAAAGTAGGAGATAGCGTAAAATCGGGCGATTTACTTGCAGAAATAGAAACCGATAAAGCAGTAATGGAGCTGGAAGCCTATGAAAAAGGCACTATTTTGTACTTGGGCGTGCAAGAGGGCGGAAAAATAGCAGTTGATGAAATTCTTTACATCATAGGCGAACCCGATGCCGACTGGAAAACCCTTCTACAAGCCGCACAAGGAGGAACTTCACTGCCTTCGGCTCAAAATGTTACAGCTACTTCTGCAAGCAATACGCCAACAACTACTTCTGAAAATTTTACCCAAGATACCGATAGCAATGGTAGAATAAAAGCCTCGCCATTGGCTCGTAAAATGGCAAGAGAATTGGGTTATGATTTAGCTCAAATCAAGGGTACTGGCGATGGCGGAAGAATTACGAAGTCCGATGTAGAAAACTTTAAGCCTTCTGCCCAACCGCAACCCACTGCAACCCAGCCCACCGTAACACAAGGTTCTACTGCTTCGGAAACTAAAACCATTAGCACAGGAGCAGGTTTTGAGCAATACGAAGAAATAAATGTTACGCAAATGCGTAAAACCATTGCTCGCCGCCTTTCGGAAAGCAAATTTTCGGCACCCGAATTCTATCTGACGGTAGAAATCAAGATGGATAATGTAATGCAAATGCGTAGCCGTTTGAACGAACTTTCACCTGTGAAAATATCTTTCAATGATATTGTTATCAAGGCTACGGCAATGGCTCTCAAACAGCACCCCAAAGTAAATTCGTCTTGGCTTGGCGATAAAATTCGTGTGAATTATCACGTAAATATTGGAGTGGCAATGGCTGTAGAAGATGGCTTGCTTGTGCCTGTGGTTCGCAATGCCGATATGAAGTCGCTTTCACAAATAGCCAGCGAGGTAAAAGATTTTAGCCAGAAAGCCAAAGATAAAAAATTGCAACCCAAAGATTGGGAAGGTAGCACTTTCACTATCAGTAATTTGGGTATGTATAATATTGATGAATTTACGGCAATCATCAATCCGCCCGATGCTTGTATTTTGGCAGTGGGTGGTATCAAGGAAACCGTGATTGTAGAAAAGGGCGAAATGAAAATCGCAAATATTATGAAAGTAACGCTTACTTGCGACCACCGCGTTGTAGATGGAGCAACAGGAGCAGAGTTTCTGAAAACACTTAAAGCCAATTTGGAAGAACCTATGCGAATGTTGGTGTAAGGCATTTCTTAAATTTTCGTAATTGTATAGGTCTAATTTGTGGTAGGAAAACAAAAAATAAGAAATAAGAAGCAGGACTTAGCCAATTATGTCTTATACAAAAATGAGAGAAAAAGTCCTTAAAGGCTTGAACCCCAACGCTGAACTTTTGGAACATTACAAATACTCAATACTCAATACTCAATACTCTGTACTCAATACTCAACTATGGGACATCCTACATTCAATACCGATAGAAGCTATCATCAGAATCCTCAGTTTTCGGAGGAGCGAATGAAGCAAATTCAGGAGATTATCAAACGTTACCCCGAAGGTAGGCAAAAGTCGGCTATATTGCCTATTTTGCACATTGCCCAAACCGAATTTGGCTGGATTAGTGTCAATGTAATGGATTATGTTGCCGAAATCCTAAAAATTCAGCCGATAGAGGTGTATGAAGTGGCTACTTTTTATACAATGTTTCATTTGCAACCTGTGGGCAAGTATGTTTTGGAAGTATGTCGTACGGGTCCTTGTATGATTTGCGGAGCGGAGGAAATTTTTGAGCATTTGCAAAAACGCTTGGGCATAGGTTTGAACGAAACTACTACCGATGGCAAATTTACCATTAAGGCTGTTGAGTGTCTTGCCGCTTGCGGCGGAGCCCCTTGCTTGCAAGTAAAGCTCAAAGCCGAAGATGGCATCTACAAATATTACGAAAATCTTACTCCTGCAAAAGTTGATGAACTCATAGAAAAGGAGTGGATATGACTTGATGCTAAAAGATGAAGGCTTTTATTTCAAAACCTGCAACTCGCTTATTAGCTTTTCAAAAAGCTGTATGGGTGCAGGTTTTGGCTTTTTTGAATATTTTGCTCACAAAAGGCTTACTTGTGGAAATAGGTGTAGCTCATAAGTTTGCTTCTTTTGCTAATGATATACTTTTCTTGCTTATCACTACGTTTTACATTATTTTTATTTACTACCTGTTCTCGTTTTTTACAAGCAATCGTTTGCTACTGAATTTGATTATTGTGTGCTTTACAATTGCTTTTATAGTGGCAAGTATCAGCGAAAATCCTTTCTTTGACTTAGAGCTAAGTGGTAAAAAGTATTACATTCTTGCGGTTCATATTTGCTATTCAATAGGAACAACAATCATTATTTATTTTGCTACACTGGAAATTTTCAGAGAAGGAATGTCTGTTATTGAAAGATTGTGGGGCTCGGCTTGTATTTATTTTATGATTGCTTGGGCATTTGGAGGAATTTACGATATAATCTGTATTTTTAACCCTACTGCTATGGGGTTTCAGCACCAGCTTAATTTGAGTAGCTATATGGAGTCTATTGCGTATAGTGTGAGTGTGTTGGGAAATTTCAACCCACTTTACGAAAACACAAGTATTTTGATAAACCGAATAGCTATTATAGAAGCTGTATGGGCTCATCTCTTTGTAGTTTTGGTGGTAGGCAGGTTGTTGGCTAAATGAATAATGATGCAGAAATGTAAAAAACGAGGGCAAGCGATGAACTTGCTACTAGCCAACAAATCTTTAACAAAAACTTCATATCAAATTTGTGATATTTCCGAAATTTTTTGGTAAGTTTATATGTGTTTAGATAAGTTTAGAAAAGAAAAATGCAACCATAACCTCAATTTGTATGATAGATTTTTCATATTTTCCCGCCGAATTGCAAGCCTTTCAAGATGTTTTTGAAAAGACTCGTAAAAAATTCGTAAAAATCACCAGCAAACCCAGCAAAAATGTAGAGCTTTGGCAAAGTAAGTTTGCAGGAATGCCCTTTTTGCCTATGGGTGTAGAATATCCCACAGATGGCGAAGGAAATTATATGTATTTGCTCGCTCAAATCAATTTTGAGGAAGTTCCACCGCTCGATTATCTTCCTCAAAAAGGGCTTTTACAAATCTATATTGCAGATAACGAAATGTATGGCTTGGATTTAGGCAATCCGAGTGAGCAGGTTGGTTTTAAGGTGTTATTTTTCCCTGAAATAGATAAAAATAATCATCAAAGAGATTTGCCAAAACTCCCCAAACCCAAATATTCCCCTTTTGATAAGCCATTTATAGCCCAAAAATTGGAATTTTCTCTGCAAGAAGAATACGCAAGTGTTGGCGACCTTAATTTACAATATGCTATGGGAGATAGGTATGATGAATTTGAAGAGATACTTTTTCAAAATGACTTCGAACTTGCTGATTGGCTCGCGAGCAATGTGAGTAATTGGGGAAGCAAACTCGGTGGTTACGCCTCTTTTATCCAAGAAGACCCACGCTACGAGGAAGAAACATTCAGAAAATATGATACACTTCTTTTGCAGATAGAATCTACCGAGTGCATTCAATGGGGTGATATGGGGATTGCCCACTTTTTTATCAATGGCGAAAAACTAAAAAAAGCCGACTTTTCCGATATCTTGTATAATTGGGATTGCGGTTAGACCTTTTTCTCAAATTGTATGGAAGGATTTGGATACGTTGTAGGCACTTCGGGCTTAATAATGCTGTTAGTTGTACTTATTATGGCTTGGCGAAAAATCAAGCGGATTAGGAAGTACATCAAAGTTCCTGCCCAAGTCGTGAGAATTGATAAGCGTGAATGGTCAGGAGATACTGCTGACCGAGAAGGGGGCACATATTCAGTTCCTATTCTTTCTTACGAAATTCCTAATGTTGGAAAAGCAGAATTAGGTATAAATAATGAAAACTCTCTTAACTTTATGCAAGTCGGTAAAAAAACGATGGTTGCTTTTCCCAAAGAAGATTACAATAAAGTAATTGTGTGGGACATCAATTTTGAAATGTTAGAGTTCATTAGATATTTTTTTGGTGGTATATTTTTAATAATAACGGGTTATCTTTTTGTTTTTATTCCACAAAAAGGCATTAGCTTAATCTATGGTGCTTTGCTTATGGTAATTTACCTTTTATTGCTTTGGTTGAGCAAAAAAATACTCAAAAGATAAAATTTCACCCTCAAACCCTTAAAAAAATGAAAACCTCACAAATCTATTTCAACGCTGTTCTCACCATCATAGCTTTTTGTTTGGTGGGTATTTTGGTACAAAACCAAATCTTGATTGAACGTCAGGGAAATGCAGTGCAAGCTGTACCACAAAATGCAGTTCAGCCAATGCAATTCCAGCCTGTAAAGTATCCCGAAGGGGCAAAGTTTATTCTTGTTCCTATGAATAGCAATGGTGCTATTGATGTCAATATCAAAGGTTTGCAAGAAATGGACGTGAATCTAAGACGCATTTCTACTTCCGATATGCTGAATGTGAATTTAGAAAGGGTATATGGCAATGGTAATGGTAGATTGCAAGTTGAGCAAAGATGATAGAATAATTTGCTGATATAATCAGAGATTACATCAGCAAATTATAGCTACAATGACAATTAAAAGCACTAAAAATCCTCTTGCACTACTTTACATTTGGGGTGTGTTCTTTTGAACTCATCAATCTCCTCTTGGGGTATTTGCGTGTTGTAGCAATACAAATTACGCAAAGCCCGCAAAGGCATAATAGGTTCAAGACTTTTGACTTTCGTATGGCTAATACCTAAACTTTCCAAACGATACATAGCTCGTAGAGGCTCAATGCTTTCTACTGCTGTATGTTGAATGTAGAGTTCTTCTAAATATCTAAATTTTTTCAGAGGTTCAATAGATTTGATACGTGTTTTTTGCAAATTGAGGTATTGCATTTTTTCAAGTCCTGCAATAGGGGAGAGGTCTTCTACCAAACATTCGGCGGCAAAGATTTTCTCCATACGGCGTAGGTTTTGCAGGGGGGTAAGGTCTTTGACTTTGGTTTTACCGAAAGCGAGTGTATGCAGTCCGAAAAGGTGTGAAAGTGGTTCTAATGAATTGACAGAAGTATCGTGGAAATAAATTTCCTCCAATCTACGCATATAACGCAAAGGCTCTAAACTGCGTACAGGAGTTTTCATCAAATCCAGATGCGTAAGATTTTCAAATTGCTTTACAAGCTCTAAATCAGAAACTTCGGTTTCGGCAATGACAAGCGTTTCCAAATGAGGTAGAGCTTCCAAAGGTTCAAGGCTATCAATGCGATAATCTTTGCAAACAAAGAATTTGAGTTCCGAAATTTCTTTCAGTTGTTCTATGGTAGGCTCATCATCAATATCCATACGGATAGCCTCTTTGAAAGCCATTTGCCAAGCCTTTTCAAGATTTTTCCACCATTTATTCAAGTACCATTGCGAATAAAACTCTTCCCAAATATCAGCGTGCTTGATAATATCTATCTGTGCCGCAATTTTTCTACCTCTTGAATCTATGATAAAGCTAATCCCTTCCATACTATTTTAGTGTTCTTTGGTTTTTCACCTTAAAGTAGCTAAAAAAACTTCAATACTGCAATAAAATTTTGAAAAAAATCTAAAACTTACTCGTGTATTTTTAGGCTAAAAGAATTTCGCTTTGTGTAAAGGTTTGATTTTTAAGTTTTTGAAAAATTTTGAAAAAACAAGAAAAGTCTTTAACTTTACTTGCTAAATAATGAGTATGAAAAGTTTTTTGATAGTTTTCCTTGTAACTGCAAATTTTGTTTTAGTTTTTGCCCAAGATAGCTTACAAGTTGTTCCTGTGGATACTTTTCAGCGGTACCGCCTTATGCAACTTTGGGAAATAGGAGTGAGCGGCAATGCCTACAAAGGAGATTTGGCTCAGGGATACGAATTGTTTAGCTCTGCTTTGCATTTGGGAATAAAGTTTGCCAAAAAAAAGCGTTGGAATGCTCATATCAATATCAGCATTGGTTCGGTACGGGGGCAAAATTATGCCTATGAATTTGATGAAAACAGCCGACCTAATTTATTTTTTCGCTCCAATATTTTCACCTTTCAGGCAGATTTGCAATATAATTTTATCCGAAAAAAGTATTGGATAGCTTATATTTCGCAAGGTATAGGACTTATGCGTTATATGCCCAAAAATGAAAACGGCGAAAGACTGCAAAATTTGCTCACTACTCGTCCTGCGGGGGAAGTTTATGGCAATATTACAGCTATTTTCCCGACCAGTTTGGGTACTATTTTTCTTTTGAAAAATGGCTATGGAATAGGCTTGCAAGTTTCTTGGCTTCGCCCTACTACCGACTATTTGGATAATATTTCCGCTTGGGGTAAAACACAGGGTACAGATAAAATTTTTCTTATCAAAGCACATATCAGCATACCAACTTGGAAATTGCGTAAGTTCTTTTCCAAAGAAATGCCTGCAAGGGAAATCAAAAGCACTTAGATTTTTAGGAGATAGGAGCAAAGAAACAGAAAGCAGGAAAATACTTTATCCCAAACGTTCAAATTTTTGAACCTTAAACCATTTGAACTTATCCTATCTTTTTACAAAATTTGTTCATAAAACTTACATTTGCTTAAAAAATTGAAAACAATTTGGTAACTTTGTTGTTGTCATATCAAACTATGTTTCTATGTTAGAGCAAGTGAGGCATTATGAAAATGAAGGCTATGCCGTAGAATTGGAGGAGAATTGTACCAAAATTATTTGGAAGGAGAAAGTTTTACCCGAACAAATTCGCAACGGCTTGAACGAGGTGTTGGGTTTTATGCGTTTGCAAAAGACGGGCAATTTGTTTGTTGATGTTTCTTGCTGTCAGACCTCTTGGGTGAGTTCTAACGATTGGATTGTGTGCCATTGGTTGCCTGTGGCTATGCAGTTGGGCTTACGCAAGGTAGCTTTTCTCATCAGCACCAATGTTGTGCAGAAAGTATCTTTGGATAATCTGTGCCTCAAACTATCCAAGCAAATACAATTTTACAAGCGTTTTTTTGGTATATTCAGCGAGGGGAAAGAGGCTTGTGAGTGGCTGAGAAAGTAATCATTTACTTTTTTTGAAAGTAAATGATTACTTCTGATGCTTCGGCTTACAGCCTTATTCCGAAACTTAGTGCATTTAGATTAGGTGCTTGTTGCGTGCTAAAAAGAGAATTCAAATCATATTTACAAAATAGGGTAAGCCCGCCAATACCCAGATTTCCCTCCAAACCATATCGGAAGTTGCTTAAATAAAAACTATCCTTTTCGCGTACTTTTTCCTCACTATCTAATTTGTATTTAGTTCTGCTCCCCAAACGCAAACCAGCATAGCCACCAATGCCTAATCTTATGGGAGTATCGCCAATGAAAAATTTTGCTCGCAACATTAAAGGGATTTGTAAATAAGAAACCACCAATTTGGATTTTTGAATAGGTTTTTCAAAATCTTGCAAATAGTTTCCCCAAGTTATTCCATTGTTGTTGGCTATCATATAGTTTTGTGGAACAAAACGGAAATTATACCAATCAAACATCAGACCTGTTCTGATAGAAAAAGGACTATTTTTGCCACCTAATCTGAAATACCAAATTTTTCCCACACCGATATAAACCGAATTAAAAGTTTGTAAACGGTAGGGGGCATTATTTTTATCAGGGAAACCAACATTTTTTTCAAGATAATTATTCAAACCTATATCTACAATCCATTTGGAATAGTTCTTTTTGATTTCCGATGTGTCTTTTTTATTATTTTCTTCTTTAACAAAAATTCTGACACCTTCATCATCAAAATCAGTTGCAAAAATTGTCCAAGATTCTTTATCTTTAGCATTGCTATCCAATTCTTGTATAGCTTTATGAATGATTTTGTTGAAATCATACTCTCGTAGTTTTAGCAAGCTGTTGCGGTCTTGGCTTGTAACAATTACTTTGGATTTTTCACCAATTTCAATCTGTATAGTATCTTGGGCAATGCTCACGCAAGCACTTGCCAGCATAGCAAGTAAAAAACAAAACTTTTTCATACTTTTAAGGATTTAGTTGGGTGATTTAGAATTAAGGGTTAGTTTAAGTTCTGCGTTTTTAAGTTTTTGTACATTTTTGAGAAATTTACCAAACTTTGTTGAGGCAAAATCTCTTGCTTTTCCTTCTTTGGAAGGTTCGGGTTCGGGTAATTTGATAATAATTTTTGTGCCTTTAGGCTTAGGTAGCGATTTGAGTGTATCATCATTGATATTATTAGATTCTTTGCTTGCTTTTAATTCGTCTGAAAGTACTTCTTGGACTTTGCGTAGCGTATCTTTTTCAATACTTTTCTCTGTAATTTCCTTCATTTGGGTAGTAGTTTTATGAAATTTTCTATCGGATTTTCTTTGTGGCAATTCTTTTGAAAGACTTGGGCTTGTTATTTGTTTTTCTGCTTGTTTTTTTTCTTGAAGTATTTCTTTTGGAGCAACGTCTAATAGTTTAGTAGAGGTATTATGAGAAGCAGTTGTAGAAATGGAATTTGAGCTTTTGACATAGGCATTATTTTTAGCATACCACTTTTTTTCATTTTGAATGAAGTTAAAAATTAAAAAAGTTGCAACCATTAGAAAAACGATAGCCCAAGAGAGCCACACGTATTTTTTGTGTTTGCTTTTTTTCTGCTCTAATTTTTCTTCTAATACTTCCCATAGATGTTTAGAGGGTTCTGAGGAAAAATCAGTAAATTTTTCTCTAAACAATTTATCAGTCAGATGTTCTTGCATATTTTTCAAGATTTGTAAATGATTTTTTCTTGCAAACTCATTTGAGCAAGGTGTTTTTGCAAAAGATTTCTTGCTCTTGAAAGTTGTGATTTTGAAGTTCCTTCACTAATGCCAAGCATTTGGGCAATTTCCTCGTGAGAATACCCTTCAATGACATACAAATTGAAAACGGTGCGATAGCCATCGGGCAATTTATGTAGGCAAATCAATAAATCTTCGGTTTGAAGCAAGTCCTCACCATTTTCCCAATGGCTCATAAGATTATTTTGTTCTTGGGCATCTACAAAAAAGATACGTTTTTTCCTTAAAATACTAAGACATTCATTGATAGTTATGCGTTTCAGCCAAATTTCCAAACAGCAGTCTTTTTGCAGATTTTTGATGTTTTCAAAAATTTTCAAAAAAGCGTTCATCAGAGCGTCTTCTGCATCTTGGATTTCGGGAAGGTATCTTTTGCAAATACCCAATAATTTTTTTACATATCGGTCATACAAGCATTTTTGGGCTTTCCTATCACCTTTTTGACAAAGTTTGATTAGTTCAGATTCTTGCATATAATCTTTCCGTATGTTTTTCTGCATTAAAGATGAGATTTGTAGCAAAAAGGTTGCTTGGAAAAATAAAAATTTTTCATCAAGATTTTATCTTCTACAAAACCTTTTCCACCAGTGCTGAAATACGAGAAGCCCCCAAATGCGTGCGTGGCTATCTTGTGGGTTGGGGGAGAAAAGTTGATTTTTTAATCTTTTTACTTCTGCTACATCAAAAATTCCTTGCTCTTCTACAAATCTATCTTGCAGAAGGTCGTTTTCAATGAGAGAACGCAAATCGGTACGAAGCCAGTCCAGCAAAGGAACTTCAAAGCCGTGTTTGGGGCGTTTGTAAATTTCAACAGGCAAAATATCTCTAAAAGTATCTTGCAACAACTTTTTACGAATACCTTTATCTATTTTTGAACTTACGGGCAAAGAAAATACAAAATTTACAAGCTCGTGGTCTAAAAAAGGCTCTCGTACTTCCAAACCATTTGCCATTGACATCAAATCTACTTTTACGAGCATATCACCTGCCAAAACAAGGTGCATATCTGTATAAAAGACTTCATTCAAACCTTCTATATCCTTTTTTTGCAGGTGCTGTAAAATTCGTTCCTTATCGTTTTGATATTCTGCTTGTGCTTCTGAGCGTAAGGTGGGGTGTAAAAGTTGCTCTACTTCGTTATTTTTACAAAAACCTGCCCAAAGCCAATAACGCTCTTGGGGCGAAAGATTTGCACCTTCGGCGAAACGAGCCAGTTGCCTGAATTTATTACTCCAAAAATGATTTCTTGATTGAGGCAAATTTTTCCAAAGAGGCAAGAGTATTTTAACCAAATTAGCCAAAATACCTCCTTTTCTAATCTGATATTCGGCAAAATGTTTGTTGTAGCCGCCCCACATTTCATCAGCTCCATCTCCCGAAATAGCTACTTTTACAAACTGCTTGACAAATTTGCTCAAAATAAATACAGGCAAAGCCGAGGAATCGGCAAATGGTTCATCAAGGTAATTGAGCATAGCCTCCAAATTATCCAGCAAATCCTTGTTAGAGAGTTTGAAAGTAGTGTGCTTGGTGCGAAAATGTTTGGCAACTATTTCGGCGTAGTGTGTTTCATCAAAAAATTTGTTTTCATAATAACCAATGGAAAAAGTTTGCAAGTTTTCTACTTCTTGCGAGGCAAGTGCCACTGCCACCGAAGAATCTATCCCACCGCTCAAAAATGCTCCCACAGGTACATCTGCCACCAAACGCTTGCGAATAGAGGCTTGCATTAAGTCTTTCAGGCGACTTTTTTGCTCCTGATACGATAGCTGTGAGGGGTGTTCGGTGTAATGCTTGGGAATTTGATAATAAGCGTCTATTTCTACTTTTCCATTCTGAATTTTAGCATAATGAGCAGGCGGGAGTTTGTAGATATTTTCAAAAATAGTATGCGGTGCAGGAATGTAATTGAGATGCAAATAATGCCTCAAAGCCAATAAATTTAATTTTTTCTCTATGCCGTACTGAATGATAGATTTCATTTCAGAGGCAAAAAGAAAGCGGTCTTCATCAAGGTAGTATAGCAAAGGTTTTACGCCGTAGCGGTCGCGAGCCAGAAAAAGCGAATTTTGTTCTTTGTCGTAAATGGCAAAAGCAAAAAAGCCGTGTAAAAGTTCCAAAGCATAAGTTCCCCAAGTGATGTACGCATACAAAAGCACTTCGGTATCGCTATGAGTGCGGAAAGCGATACCTTTTTCTGAAAGTTGCTTACGAAGTTGTTGGTAATTGTAAATTTCACCATTGAAAACAATAGTATATCTGCCTGTATGGTCTGAAATGGGCTGATTCCCAGTTTCGGAAGTATCAATGATAGAAAGCCTACGATGCCCCAAACCTGCCCAAAACGAAATAAAGGTATCTCCCCAGTCAGGACCTCTCTGCACAAGAGCATCTGTTGCATTTTGCAAGTTAATCATTGAAAAACGTCCTATTTCATTGAAAGCTAAAACACCTGTAATGCCACACATTTTAGGAAAATGTTTAGAAATTTGCTTTGCAATATAGTTTTTTTGGTTCAATTTTGTAAAAAATCAAACCTTTTTGCTAATTAAGAGATTTTAGAAGATACAAGGAGGAAAATTCTGTAAATCCTGCAAATCATTTTAATCTTGGCAAAAAATGAAATTTGGGTTGTTTTTTCAGACTAAGAGTGATGATGTCGCTCGAAGCGACATCATCGCTTGTAGTTTAAACAACTTCAGATACAAAAAATCTTCTAAATCCTGCAAATCATTTTAATCCTGATAAAATATGTTTGGCTTTGAACCGAATGACTTTTTAGAGGCAGTTTTTTTAGAGAGTTTTGGTAAAACTCCCGAAATTGAGCATTTTCAGGCGGTTTCGGGTGGTTGTATCAATAATGCGGCAAAAGTGGCTACGAGTTTGGGCGTTTTTTTTATCAAATGGAATGAAAATAGCCCCGAAGATACTTTTGAGGTGGAAATTAAAGGTTTGCAAAAATTGGCTTCAATGGGTATGCCTACTCCTGCTGTAATAGCTTCGGGTAGGCAAAAGGGTAAAAATTATTTGCTTTTAGAATATTTGGAAGGTTATCCCAAGCCAAGTTATTGGAAAGATTTAGGCAAAAATTTAGCTCAATTACATCAAAATAGCAATAAGTTTTTCGGATTGGAATACGATAACTACATTGGGGCATTAAAACAAACCAATACACAAGCTGAAGATGGTATAGAGTTTTACATTCAGCAAAGATTGAAGGTGCAGGCGGGTTTAGCTTTTTACAATGGCTTGCTGGAAAGGTCTTTTTTGGAAAAATTAGAAAAACTTTACGAAAAATTACCTCATTTATTACCTAACGAAAAACCTGCCTTGTTACACGGTGATTTGTGGAGTGGAAACATCATCACACACAACAAAGGTTTTGCTGTACTCATAGACCCTGCCATTTATTATGGCTTACGTGAGGCTGAAATGGCTTTTACTTACCTTTTTGGAGGTTTTGAGCAAGATTTTTACGAAGCATACGAGCATTATTTCCCTTTGGAAAAAGACTTCACTGAAAGAGTAGGCATTTACAATCTCTATCCACTTTTGGTTCATCTGAACTTGTTTGGAAAATCTTATCTGCCTGCTATTGAGCGAATTGTACAAAGATTTTTGTAAGTTATTTGTAAGTTTTTCCTACAATTTCGTGAATGAGCCTGTCTAATTCCTCGGCAGCAACTTTGAGATATTGAATAATTCTCTCGTTATCAGAACTAACCCCTTCAAAATCTAAAATATCTATCAAGCCCAAAATAGAAGAAAGGGGACGACGAATACTATGCGATTGCAAGCGGGCAATTTCTTCTAATTTCTCGTATTGTCTTTTTAGCTCTTGTATATTCTTGTAGTTCAATGAAATAGCCCAAACTTCACCTTTTTCATCAAAGACAGGAAAAATACGCAGATGCACCCAGATTTGCTCGCCATTTGGAAAGGAAAGCAGGCGTTCGGTTTCTGTAAAATTACCATTTAGGGCATCAAGAAAGTTTTGTCTGAGTAGTTCCTTAGTATTGGGCAGGGTGTAATTTTGAAAAAAATTTTGCCCTTCCTGAATATCTTTTCCAAAAAATCTTTTGATATTTTCAGCGGTAGCTTTGAAGTTGTTTAGGATTGAAAAAGATT
>NZ_JBRCWE010000094.1:0-7821 GCF_053497555.1 Raineya sp.
ATAGGCTCGCGATATAGCTCTACGAACTTATCTGCCGAAGGAATGCGAAACCAAAAATGGGGACCTTTCAGAATACTGCCTTGGGAGCGTTGTTTGAGCAAACTGCCATATTTTTGGGCTTCTACCACTTCTTTTTTGAGCGTGATTTCAGCAACTTTTTCATCAGCAAAAACTACAATTTCACTGATGTCGCCATTGTTGAGCATAGTTTCGAAGCTATCGGGAGAGGTTTCCACTGCCGAATAGCTTCTGCTAAAATACACCACACTCAAAACAATAGCTATCAGCGTAAAAACCAGCCACATCTGATAGTTCGGATTGGGGTTTTTAGGTCTGTTGAGGTTGTTGTTGGGTGAATTTTGAGGGTTTTGGGGAGTTTTTTCTTTATTTTCTGCCATAAAACTAAGTGTCTAAAATCTTTACGAAAAATGTTGCACTTGTGCATCGCCCCAAAGCTCTTCCAAAGCATAAAACTCTCTTTTGCTTCTTTTGAACACGTGAGCGACCACATCAACATAATCTAACAAAATCCATTCCTTATTTTGTTTTCCTTCCTTATGCCAAGGTAATTCTTTCAAATTTTTATAGACTTCCTCCTCAATGGAATCGGCAATGGCGTCTATTTGAGTATCAGAAGTTCCTGTGCAAATAATGAAATAATCAACAATCGCTGTTGGTACTTTCCGCATATCCAGTAGCACAATATCTTGTGCTTTCTTTTCTTGCATACCCTTGATAATCAAATCACAAAGGTTTTTTATTTCAACTTCCTTGCTTTTTTTTTGCTTCATTCGCTTGTTTTTTGTATTATTGGATTGAAGTTTGCATTAAACAAAAATAAACTAAATTTTCATTTTTCTGATGCAAAATTACGAAAATTTTTCTAAAAAAATCAAAACTTTATTTGTCGGTCAAGATTTCCGCTATCTGCCAACTTGTCATTCTACCAATGAGTACGCCTTTTCTTTGCTTTCATCAGAAGATTGCTTTGAAGGCACTACTATTCTCACCGATTGCCAAACAGCAGGCAAAGGACAGCAAAATAGCTCTTGGGAAGCCGAGCCCGCTCAAAATATCACGCTTTCAGTGATTTTGTATCCCAATTTTTTGAAGGCTCAAGAGCAATTTTACCTGAATATTGCCGTAACGCTTGCCATTCACGATTTTCTGAGCCATTTTGTTCCCGAAGTTTCATTACTAAAAATCAAATGGTCAAATGATTTGTTGTATCAAAATCAAAAAATTTGTGGTGTTTTGATACAAAACCTTGTTTCTGGCGAAAAAATTCAGAAATCGGTAGTTGGCATAGGAATAAATATCAATCAAAAAGTTTTCAAATATCCGCAGGCAGTATCTTTGAGCCAACTAACGGGTTTGATGTATGATTTACCTTTTTTAGTGCAAAAATTATTAGAAAATTTGGAAGGTCGCTACTTGCAATTACGTTCAAAAAAATTTGATGAGTTGCGGCAGAATTATTATGAAAGATTGTTCGGCTTTCAGGAATGGGTATGGTTCAGAAAGCAAAATCAGACTTTACAAGGAAAAATTTGTGGCGTAGATAGCACAGGAAGGCTTCAAATAGCTTTTTCTGAACGCTTACAGGCATTTCAGTACAAGGAAATTGAATTTTTATTGGAACGAATGTAATATTTTTGTATTTTAGCACCAAAATTATTGCAAATCCAAACCAAGTGTATTACTTCAAAATTTGAACGTATGAAAAAGTTATTATTTTCTGTGATTTGTTTGATAGGAATAAGCATATTAGCTAAAGCCCAAGACCTCAAAAAGGCTGATGAGGCTTTTGAACAGGGGACTTTTGAAGTTGCTTTGCCCATTTATCTTGCCGCTCATAAAAAAACACCCCAAGAACCTGCTTTGAACTACAAAATAGGGGTTTGCTACCTGAAAAATAAAGATGGTAAAGAGCAAATGAAGGCACTAACTTTTTTGGAAACTGCCAAAAATAAAATTAACGATAAAGTGCCTGTACGGATGCATCATTACTTGGGTAGAGCTTTGCACTTGCACCAACGCTTTGATGATGCCATAAAAGCATACAACGAATTTGCCCAAAAAGCCCCCACTACCGATAAGTTTCAGGCAGAAAACAAAAGAGCCATTGAAATAGCTCAAAGTGCCAAAGCGGTAGTAGCAAAACCCGTAAAAGCTACCATAGCCAATTTGGGTAAGGTTATCAACAGCGATGGTTCGGAGTTTGCACCACTGATTTCTGCCGATGAAACCATTTTAGCTTTCACGCGTTCTGCTCAGCAAGCCACTGCCCAAGAGCAAGTAATGCTTGCTCAAAAGAAGGATTATGCTTGGGTGAGCATCGCTCCGATTGATTTCAAACTCAATAAAAACGTAGGAACCGTAGGACTTTCGCCTGATGGACAAAAAATGTTGATTTATGTGGGCGAGGGTAACAACACAGGAAATATTTACAGCAGTAAAAAAATGGCAACGGGCTGGTCGGCTCCTGAAAAATTAGGCAGTGAAATCAATTCGGGATATTTGGAAAGCAGTGCCAGCCTTAGCCCTGACGAAAATGTGATGTATTTTGCTTCTGATAGGCCGGGCGGAATGGGCGGTAAGGATATTTACAAAATAGAAAAACAGCCTGATGGCTCCTGGGGAAAACCTCAAAACTTGGGTGCAGATATCAATACGCCTTATGATGAAGATGCTCCATTCATTCACCCTGACGGCAAAACTTTGTTTTTTACCAGCAACGGACACAATTCTATTGGCGGTACAGATATTTTCAAAAGCACTTTGAGTGGCGGAAAGTGGTCTAAACCTGAAAATTTGGGCTATCCGATAAATTCTGTCTTTAACGATGGCTATTTAGTGGTTACTGCCAATGGCAAAAAAGCCTATTTTTCCTCCGACCGCCCCGAAGGACTTGGTAAGCAAGATATTTACTCCGTAATTTTGCCTGATGATAAAGGCATTGCCCTTACAATGGTAAGAGGTAGAATTTTGGCGGGCAATCCTCCTAAACCCGTAGAGGCACGTATCCGTGTAGTAGATAAAGAAACGCAACAGGTTTTGAAATATGTCTATAATCCCAACCCACACACGGGCGATTACTTGATGATTTTCCCTCCGGGCAAAAATTACGATATGATTGTAACTGCCGAAGGTTATTTACCTTATCTGATAGCTATCAATATTCCGAACCAAGTGTATTTCCAAGAAATGTATCAGGAAATAAAATTGGAAAAGAAACTGGAAAATGGCAAAGAAGTGGGTGAAAAAATCACGATAGAAAATAACTTTGACCCCGAAAAAGAAAATCCTAACAACTATCAGGGCAGAGATTTAGACCTTTACGATATGATGGAGGATATTATTCAGTCTGAAGATAGCGTAGCCCTGAATTATCTTTTGGAAGTGCTTTACAAAAACCGAAAAATTGATGCTAAAGATGACGGCACCAAACCCAAAGATAATAAAGTACAAGTTACTTATATGTATGCCGACTCCAAAGGGCAACTCAAACCCTATAAAGTAGAAGAAAAAACCATTATGGTAATGCCACCCATTGAAACAGACGATTATTCTGTAAATAGTGGCGAAATTACACTCAATAAATCTTATACTGCTTATTTTGAAAGCAACTCTGCTCAACTCAACGAAAGAGCCAAGCAAGAAATGAAGCGATTTATTGAGTATATGAAGCTCAATAGTGGTGTCAATGCTGAAATTTTAGGCTATGCTTCCTCGGAAGGGAAAGCAGAAACCAACCAAAAACTATCTGAAAGTCGTGCCAAAGCTGTATATGATTATTTCGTAAATCAGGGAATTAGTAAAAATAGACTAACCTTCAAAGGCTTGGGGGCAAATCCTTCCCCCGACCCCGAAGCCGCCAAACGCCAAATGCGTAGAGCAGACTTCCGTTTGCTTCAAAAGTAAAAAAGTGTAATTGTTTAGAGCTAATTTGCAGTAGGGAAATAAGAAGCAAGAAGCAGGATTTTAGTAAATAGAAATTAGATTGCAAAATGAGAGTTGAAACTCTTAAAGTTGTGAACTTCAAACTCATTAAACGCAAATGATTACAGAAAATTAAAAGCGACAACATCACTTGATAGTGATGCTGCCGCTTTCAATGCCCAGCCAAAACGCTTGCAATTTTTTCTAAATCTTGCATTTGCAAACCTACGGAAGAGGGCAGGCTCAAAGATTTTTCATAAACTTTCCAGCTAATATCATTTTCTTGCACATACATAGCTTTTTGATGCATAGGCAAGCGGCTCAAAGGACACCAAAGTTTGCGAGTCTGAATGGCGTTTTCTTTGAATTTTTGAGTAAGCGTGGCACTATTTTCAAAAAGTGCTGTAAAAAGCCAATGATTAGGCTCTACTTTTGGCAAAGTATCTTGCCAAATAGCTTTTCCCTGTAAAATATTCGTATAAAACTCGTGAATAAGCTGTTTTCTTTCTAAAAAAAGGCTTATTTTTTCCATTTGGGCTACTCCAATTGCCGCCAGTGGGTTAGGCAAACGATAATTATAGCCTATTTCATCGTGATAATATTCTTCGCTACTTATTTTTGCCTGATTTGCCCAATGACGCACTTTTTTTGCTATATCCTCATCATTGGTAAGTACCGCTCCGCCGCCTCCCGTACTTACAATTTTATTACCATTGAAGCTCAAAATACCTACTTTTCCGAAAGTTCCTGCGTGTTTGCCTTCGTAAAAAGAACCCAAAGCCTCTGCCGCATCTTCCACGAAAGGAATTTGGTATGCCCGACAAATTTCTTGGATTGCAGAAATATTGCCCAAATTGCCCAAATTATGTACAAGCACAAGTGCTGAAATGCGTTTTTGGGTAGCTTTATGAAAGGTTTGTTCTTTTGTATAAAAACATTCGTTTTCCAAAAATTTGAGCAATAAATTTTCATCTAATTGCCAAGTAGCAGGGTGAATATCTACAAAAAGAGGCTCGGCACCGCAGTAGTGAATAGCGTTGGCAGAGGCAACAAAGCTAATATTAGGCAAAATAACGAGGGTATCTTTTTCAACTTCTACGGCTCTGAGAGCCAAATGCAAAGCCGCTGTACCCGAAGAAACGGCTACTACATAAGGGCTTTGGGTATAAGTTTTGATTTTTTGCTCAAAAATTTCAATAAACTCCCCTACGGTAGTTATCCAGCCTTTTCTGATGCATTCTTGAACGTAATCACTTTCAGTTTCAGTTATGTAAGGAGCTAAAAGTGGAATTTGAAAAGTTGTTTTTTCGCCACTTTCATAAACTTGCGATATAGTATCTGAAATTGTAAAATTTTCCACCTTACTTATGCTTTTTTTGTGCGGGGATAGGTTCTTTTACCTTCCGAAATCCACGAATAGCAAGCGGTATCCAGCCTAAAATAGGAATATAGTAAGCCAAAACCAAAGGATTTTGCAAGATAATTCTCAAAGCCGAACCCCAACCTAATTTTAGGGGACTTTCAAAGTCTTGTTTTTTTACCCTTACTCGTTCAAATTCGGCAAAAAGCAGAGGCCAGCCAATAGGAACGGTGTAAGGAAAAAATTTGAAATATTTGAATAGTAATTTGAAATGCTCGCCTAAGCGATAAGGTTTTTTGCCATATTTCTGCTCGGCTTCGGTAAGCTCGGCTTGCATTTGCACGTGAATTTTATCGGCAATCACACGAAAGTCGTCATAAGTCATTTCCTCAAAGGGTTTTTCGGTCATTTCGTAAGGTTTTACTCTTTTGCCCATTACGAAAATGAGTTTGGCAGGAAAACCCATATAGAAAATCCAAGGAAAAAGTAGAATGAAAGGGGTAATCAAGCCCAAAGGAAGGAAAGGTATGCCCAAAGCATTGGCAATTTTATTGACCACCTTGGAGCTGTACGTATAAGGATTGATAAATTCACCATTCACCACTGCCACAGGTACAATATCGGTGCGGTACTTGATAGCCATACGTACCATAGAGGTAGAAAGTTTTTGGAGTTGGTATCTGCGATTGAAGCCTTTTCCGATGCCTGGCACCCCTTCGGGGTAAATCATCACATTGAAATCGTTTTGATGCATAAGGGTTTCAAAATTGAGCGTAGTGGCATCTACGGCTCCTCCAACTTTTTTCCAAAAATGCTTGATTTGGTAGGGGTTCATTAGCACCGAAGCCGAAAGCATTGGAGCTGTAAGCGGACGCACTGCATCAGAACCATAATTTTTGAGTTCGTGCACGCGATTGATAAAAATCATTGCATCCCAAGGGAAAGCCATACCCGAATGGTTGCTGGCAAATATTAGAGGACGTTCGGGATTATTGCGTTTGGGATAATTGCTTTCTTCAAAACCAACCAGTTCCGAACGAAAATAAACCTTATCAATCAGGCTCAAAACATCTTTGGAAAGAGCCTTTCCCAAACGAATATCAAACAAATAATCTAATACGTAGAAGTTATTTTTTACCTCTTCGGTGAGAGTTTCGTGCCGAGTGGTGGAAATAGAATTACCTGAATTTTCCATAAGCATACTTTTTTGCTAAACAGAGCAAAGCCATTTCACAAAACTAATAAAATTTGATAAAACTCCAAAAATATTCTCTTGCCAGCGGCTTTTTCCTGTTTTTGTATAGTTTTGGTATTGTTTAAGTATTTGATTTTGAATTTTTTGAAATTCGTTGCTATCAAATAACCTTTCATTTACAACGCTTTTGCATAGTTTTTGCTCTTTTTTGCCAAATAAAAAACTTTTGAAAACCCAAAAATCAAAATTTTATGCAAATGATGAGCTATTGCTATTTGCCTCACGATGGATTCGAGGGGCGAAACCAAAATTATGGTGCTTACGTACTTCGCCGCAACTATTCGGTTGTAGTAAGCAGAGTATTGCTTTTGGTGGTAGTTGCCAGCGGACTGCTGTTTGGCTTGCCTACGCTGAAAAGGTTATTTTTTTCTGAACCTATACAGGAAGTTCAAAAAGAGGTGGTAATTGATTTGGATAATTCTAAACCCATAGAAGATATAAAAATTCCTGATGAACCCAAACAAGACACTAAAATCGTAACACCCATTGCTCCCGAAGAAATAGAACCTATCAGCGAAAAAAAATACACAGAAATTGAAATAAAACCCGATAATACCAAGCCTGATGTGCTTACTACTACCGAAGAAATGGATAAAAACAATACAGTGGTAGGAAATAACAATGTAGAAGGGGAGGGTGCAACCAATAAGCCCGAAGTTGTGAAAGTTGATGAAAATGCAGGAACAGACCTCAAAGAAGCCTCCACAGGCGAAGAGAATAAAGATAAAATTTTTGAACCCTTTGAATTAGATAAAGAGGCTGTATGCGAAGGGGGCATTGATGCTTTCAGAAAAGAATTGGAAAAAAATGTCAATTATCCCCGAACAGCTCTCAAAAAAGGTACCCAAGGAAAAGTAATGTTGTATTTCGTCGTTGATGAAAAGGGTAGAATGTCAAATCCTAAAATTATCAAAGATATAGGCGATGGTTGTGGCGAAGCGGTTTTGGAGGCATTTGCAAAAGTGAAAATGGTTTGGTCGCCTGCGGTGAGAATGGGCAAACCCGTCAAATCTATCAGAAGAATACCTGTAAATTTTGTTTTGCCTAAATAAGCCCCAAGACCGATAAGCAACCCTTGAAGGGTTTTCAACAACCCTTCAAGGGTTTATTCATTTAAGTTTTGACCTAAATAGTTACGTTTTGCTTAAATAGTCGTCCCTTAAAAAGTCTGTTTAGAGAAAAATCAAAGTGTAACAATAGAAATTTCCTTCCAAAAAGATGAATTTTTAAGATGTATTATCGGGTTTAGAGCGATGATGTCGCT
>NZ_JBRCWE010000095.1:0-30470 GCF_053497555.1 Raineya sp.
ACAAAAAAAAATTACACGTGTAAATCAAGTTTTTATTTAGAAAAAATAAAAACAAGCAAAAAAGCTATGAGCCTTTCTTTCAAGCTGAAAATTCCTCAAAAGCATTTTTATCTTGCTGTAATTTTTCTCATCTTTGCATAAATATTAAGGTATGATTGAGTTCAGAAACATTAGCAAAACTTTCGGAGAGCGTAAGGTATTAGATGATGTCAGTGGTATTTTTGAAAAAGGTAAGTTGAGCCTTATCATTGGTGGTAGTGGAACAGGCAAAAGTGTGCTTCTCAAATGTATCGTGGGGCTTATCAAACCTGATGTGGGCTATGCTTTGTTTGACGGCAGAAATTTTACCGAAGGTGATGAAACTGAAAAACGAGAAATTCGCAAAGAAATAGGTATGCTTTTTCAGGGTTCGGCTCTTTTTGATTCCAAAACCGTAGAAGAGAATGTTCGTTTCCCTTTGGATATGCTTACCAATATGAGCCCAAGCGAAAAAACAGATAGAGTATATTTTTGTTTGAAAAGAGTAGGGCTTGAACACGCTGCCAAACGTATGCCTTCCGAAATTTCGGGGGGAATGAAAAAACGTGTGGGCATTGCAAGGGCTATTGTACTAAACTCGCAATACCTTTTTTGTGATGAACCCAATTCAGGTTTAGACCCTCTTACGGCTATTCGTATTGATGAGCTTATTCAAGAAATTACTTACGAATACCAAACTACTACCGTTGTTGTTACTCACGATATGAACTCGGTAATGGGTATTGGCGATTATATTATGTTTTTGTATCAGGGTAAAAAGGTTTGGGAAGGCAATAAAGACAATATTTTAGATACCCAAGTACCCTCATTGCAAGAGTTTCTGTTCTGCTCTCAACTTATTAGAGAAATGAAAAAGTAAGCATTTAACCTTTCTGAACAAAATAAAAAGACATCAGACCATAAATGCCTCGTTTAGGTGTAATTTTGCGATAAGGAAACAGGAGTTTAGAAAATAGATGTCAGATAGAAAAATGAGGGATAAAGCCCTTAAAGGTTTGAATATCAAACGATGAACTTTTTGAACATAAATAATTACAATGCCTCAAAGACTTGCTTTTACAATATCCTTGATTTTTCACCCATTATTGCTACCTACGCTGATAATGGGACTGATGTTTTTTATTTCGCCCAATTTGGTAGTAGTGGCAAGTAAAAAAGGGCGTTGGCTTCTTTTAGAAATGACTTTTTTGCTTACTTTTTCTGTTCCTGTGCTGATAATGATAATTCTCAGACGCTTGCAAGTGATTAGTAGCCTAAGCCTGCCTAGCCGCCAAGAGCGGCGTTTGCCTTTTGCTATCATTTGCACTATTTATGTAGCAACAGCGTATCTTTTTTACATTCTTACGCAAAAGATTTACTTAGACGAAAAAATCTTACTTGTTTTTGGCAGTATTTGTTTTTCTTTGTTCTTGCTTACGGTAGTTACTTTTTTTTACAAAATTAGTGCTCATAATCTTGCCATAGCGGGAGTTTTTGGGGGTATGCTTGCAATGGCTTTACGCTATCAAGAATATGTTTTGGGCTTTCCATTGGCAATTACGGCAATTATATGGGGAGCGGTGGCTTCTGCAAGGCTTTCAATGAAAGCTCATAGCTGGAAAGAAGTTTTGTGGGGTAGTTTGCTTGGTTTTTGGACAAATTTTTTGATAATTTTGCTTTGGAAGGTCTGAAAGCTACCTAATGAGCAGAATATTGTGAAAGTTGAACAAAAATAAAGTTATCAGTGCTATACTTTGAAAGATTTGTGTCTCAACCACTACCTAACTACTGATTACTCATTACTAACTACTAACTACTAACTACTAACTACTCTCATCTATGACTATCGTAGAATGTCCTCGTGATGCTATGCAAGGCATACACGAATTTATACCTACTGAAATCAAGGCAGAATATTTGAATTTGCTTTTGCGTGTAGGCTTTGAGGTGCTTGATTTTGGCAGTTTTGTTTCGCCCAAAGCGATTCCACAAATGCAAGATACAGCGGAAGTATTGAAAAAATTAGATATAAGCAGTACTTCCACAAAACTCTTGGCTATCATTGCTAACCTGAAAGGAGCAGAGCAGGCTTGTGAATTTGAGGAAATTCGTTTTTTGGGCTTTCCTTTATCAGTTTCGGAAGAGTTTCAGAAAAGAAACACCAACAAAAGCATACAAGAGGCTTTGGAAGTAGTAGAGCAGATACAAAACCTTTGTGAAAGATATAAAAAAAGCCAAGTAGTGTATCTTTCGATGGGCTTTGGAAACCCCTATGGTGAGTCTTATTCTCCTGAAATTGTAGAAATGCTTGCCGAAAAATTATTAAATCTGGGAGTGAAAATTATTGCTCTTTCCGATACCATTGGCGTAGCAACTCCTGAAAGTATCAGCAAGCTATTTACACATTTGAGCCAAAAAATGCCACAGGTGGAATGGGGCGTACATTTGCATAGCAACCCCAAAACAGCATATAGCAAAATTGAAAGTGCTTATAATGCAGGTTGTCGTAGATTTGATGGGGCATTGCGGGGTTTTGGGGGCTGTCCTATGGCAAAAGATGAACTTACGGGCAATATCGCTACGGAAACTATTTTGAAATTTTTACAAGAAAAATCCATTCCATATACCTATAATGCCGAATTTTTAGAAAGGGCAATGGCATTTTCGCACAAAGTTTTTGGCTTGTAATGCAACCATTTTTTCACTGGCTTCAAGCAAACTATCTGGAAATCTTAGGTTTTCTGACAAGTTTGTATTGTGTCTGGCTCAATATAAGAGCAAGTATATGGGCTTGGTTTTGGGCGATAGTCAGTTCGGCTATTTCGGCAATATTTTTCTATGAGTTAAGGCTAATGGGGGATATGAACCTGCAATTCTTTTTCATTGCAACCGCCTTGTATGGCTTTTGGCAATGGAAATTTGGCAAGAGAGGTTCAAAAAGGGAGAATTTGACTATTGTTTTTTTGCCAAAGCATTTGTATAAGTGGCTTTTGCTGGCATTTGTTGTGCTTTTCACGCTTACTTATCGGTTACTTGCTTGGCTCAAAGGGGATATTCTGCTTTGGGATACACTTACTACTACTTTAAGTGTAGTGGCTACGTGGCTACTAGCTCGGAAATATGTTGAAAATTGGCTTGTGTGGATACTTGCCGATTTGATTTACGTAGGTATGTATTGGCATAAAAACGCCTATTTGTATGCTTTGCTGTATGCTATTTTTTTGGGAATGGCAAGTAAAGGATTTTGGGAGTGGCGAAAAGAAGCAATGCCTAACTAAAAATCCCCAAGCCCAGAATTACTGGACTTGGGGATAATAAAGGTTGATGACTTTTGCTCCAAACTAAAACTCTAAACCTTAAATTTTTTGTGCCAGGAACGGGAATCGAACCCGTACGGCGTTTTACCGCCACAGGATTTTAAGTCCTGCGTGTCTACCAGTTCCACCACCCCGGCTCTGACTACACTTGTGTAGCCTGTATGTTTCACCCTAACCTACCAAATATGTTGCCCAAAGGGCAATAAAAAAAGAGCGGAAAACGAGACTCGAACTCGCGACCCCAACCTTGGCAAGGTTGTGCTCTACCAACTGAGCTACTTCCGCTTTTAGTTTCAGTGTTACCTGAATTGTGGGTACAAATATAGTAGCTTCAAGAAAACTATGCAAATTTTTTGACAAAAATTTTTTTAATTTTTCTCTAAAAAAATGCTTTTTATTTGATTTACAATAATTTTTCGGGGGAAAGAGGTTCTACCATTACTACACTTTCTTTTTCTACAATCACTTCGCCTGCTTCTAAATCTTTGGTTTTGCGGATAAATTTTTTGGGGGTAACAATCACGGGGCAAAGCGATTCGTTTCGCCTTTTTGAAAAATAAGCCGCCAGTTGTGCCGCTTTTTCAATTACTGATTTTGGAAAGTTTTTACCAGCTTGGTATTTGATAATTACGTGAGAACCACTTACATCTTTGGCGTGAAGCCATAGGTCTTCTTTATAGGCATATTTTTGCGTAAGCAAATCATTGTTTTGAGCATTTTTACCTACAAGAATGGTAAATCCTTCTATCTGAAAAACCTTGAAAGGAATAGTCTCATTATTTTTTTCTTCTTGCAAATCCAACTTGTTTTCTTTCAAATAGTTACGAAGCTCTTTGAGCTGGGTTATCTGTCTGATTTTTTCTAAATGATTTTGTAAAACATCTTTGTAAAGCTCTCGGGCTTGGAGGTTTTCTTCCATCTTAGTTCTTTCTATTTTCTGGTTTTTGGCTTTTTTGTAGTACCATTCGGCATTTTTTTGGGGCGAAAGTTCTGGCTTGAGCTTGATAGTAATGGGCTTTTCGGTGTAGAAATCGGTAAGTGTGATGCTTTCGGCTTTTTCAGGAATTTGGTGCAGATGAGCCATAAGAATATGCCCAATTTTTTCTAAATTTTTGCTTTCCTCTAATTCTTGGAGTTTTTGATAGGTTTTTTGTAAATAATTTTCGGTTTTTTCTAAAAGTTTTTCTATGCGTTTTTTAGCTTGCTCGTGTTCTTGGGCAAATTGCGAAATTCGTACATAGGCATAATAAAACGCATTGAGAGCCTCAATGGCAGAGAAAAATTGTGTTTCATTTTCCAAAATTCCTTCCACAAGACTTAAAGCAGGTAGATTCTGAAATGTACCTACCCAAAATTGAGGTTGTAAAAGTTTTTGGTGTAAGGAAAAGGCTTTCTGCCAAAGCATTTCGGGGCTATCCGCTTGAACAAGAGCAAGCAGGTGTTTGTCAAAAGTTGGAAAAATGGCTTTAATGTTATGATTTTGGAGGCAGAAATTTTCCCAAGTTTGTTCAATGGGTTTGGCAAGAGCCGAAAGTTTTAAGTTCCAATCGTTTTGGAGTTTTTTATGGAAAATATCTAAAACTTCGTCATTTTCAAAGAGTAGTATATTGGCTCGGTTGCCATACATTTTGAAAAGTAGTGTGAGATTTTGTTCTAAAAAAATAGCCCAAGAGCGGTCGTTTAGGGTGCTTGCTACCGCTAAAACTTTTTTACCAATAGCATTTTCAAAGAGTTCAATGGTATTTTTTTTGGCTCTGAGAAATTCATCTAAGGTATGAAAGCAAGCAAAATCGCTTTGCAGAGTAGCTCTGATATACAAATCTTGCTGTGGCTTGCAAAAACCTAAAATAATTTCGTCTTTGTTTTGTGAAAAACAGGTAGCCAGCTCCATTCCCTTCAAGATAGGTTCAATTTCTTGGGCAAAAGCACGCAAGAAGTAATAATTTTGGTGCATCATAGCGTTTTGAAATCAGATTTTAGATATAAGAGGCAAAATTAGTGTTTTTCATAACTTTTGGGGAAGTCTTTGGCTAATTTCTGCATTTAGCCAAAATTTATCTGCTTGTTTTGCGTTTTGAAAAATAAAATGCGTAAATATATGCTAAAATCAATACTTTTGATGCTTTGCACAATAGGTGTGCAACTTGCTTTTGCCCAAGACCGCATTACGGGCAGAAACTTTGCTACACGTTCGGAAGTAATTGGGCAAAATGGAATGGTTGCGACCAGCCACCCACTTGCTACACAAATAGGCTTAGAAGTTCTCAAAAAAGGTGGTAATGCTATAGATGCCGCTATTGCCGCCAATGCCGCTCTTGGACTTATGGAGCCAACAGGCTGTGGTATTGGAGGCGATTTGTTTGCTATCATATGGGACGCAAAAACGCAAAAACTCTATGGCTTAAATGCTTCGGGTAGGTCGCCCAAAAGCCTTACTTTGGAATATTTCAAACAAAAAGGCTATACTTCTATTCCTTCTTTTGGGGTTTTGCCTATCAGTGTACCCGGAGCGGTAGATGGTTGGTTTGAATTGCATAAAAAATTTGGCAAACTAAAAATGCAAGAAATTTTACAGCCTTCAATTGAATATGCAGAAAAGGGCTTTCCTGTTACCGAACTCATTGCATATTATATGCAGGCATCTTTCAATCGTTTTCAAAATAATCCCAATTTTAAGGAAACCTATACTATTGCTGGCAAAGCCCCACAGAAGGGAGATATTTTTCGCAATCCTGCACTGGCAAACACTTACCGAAAGATTGCCAAAGGTGGCAGAGATGAGTTTTACAAGGGAGAAATAGCAAAAATCATTGCCGAGAGTGTCAAAAAGCAGGGGGGCTTTCTAAGTTATGAAGATTTAGCCAGTCATAAATCGGAATGGGTGGAGCCTCTTTCTACCAATTATAGAGGTTATGATGTTTGGGAACTGCCCCCAAATGGGCAAGGAGCAACTGTTTTGCAAATGCTTAATATTTTGGAAGGTTTTGAGTTCAAACCCGAAGATTTTGGAACGGCTCGGCACATTCATCTTTTTACAGAAGCCAAAAAATTAGTTTTTGAAGATAGAGCCAAATACTACGCTGACCCCGAATTTGCTAAAATTCCAATCAAACAGCTTATTTCAAAAGAATATGCTCAAAAACGCCGAGAACTCATTCAGCCCAACCGAGCCAGCTACAATTTTATAGCAGGCGAAAATTTTGCTCAAGAAACCATTTATCTCTGTACAGCTGATAAAGACGGCAATATGGTTTCGCTGATACAGAGCAACTATCGGGGTATGGGTTCGGGAGTTATTCCCGATGGGCTTGGTTTTATGTTGCAGAATAGAGGAGAGCTTTTTTCTTTACAAGAAGGGCATAACAACGTATATGCTCCTCAAAAAAGACCTTTTCACACAATTATTCCTGCTTTTCTGACAAAAAACGGAAAGCCACTTATGGCTTTTGGAGTAATGGGAGGCGATTTCCAGCCTTTGGGGCACGTGCAAATTGTAATGAATATCGTAGATTTCAAAATGAATATTCAGGAAGCGGGTGATGCCCCTCGGATAGACCACTATGGCTCTACCGACCCCACAGGAGCTGAAAAAAGAGATACAAGAGGAGGCACGATAACTCTGGAAAGTGGATTTGGGTATGAAGAAATCCGCAAACTTATGCAAATGGGGCATAAAGTTGGCTTTGCTTTGGGAAACTACGGAGGCTATCAGGCTATTTGGTATGATAGTGAAAAGAAAGTCTATTATGGAGCTTCTGAAAGCCGAAAAGATGGACAAGCGGCAGGATATTGATAAAAAAGCAGAGGTTTTGCTTCAAGCGAAACCTCTGCAAAATACAATCATAATTTCACAAATTCTACTCGGCGGTTGTTGGCTTTACCTTGAGGAGTGTTGTTGCTATCCACGGGTTCAGAAGCCCCTTTCCCATCGGTTTCTATACGAGAGGCATCTATGCCAAATTGCTTTGATAGGGCATTTTTTACTGATAAAGAACGTTTTTTGGAAAGTTCTAAATTGCTTTGAGCGTTGCCATCGCTATCGGTATGCCCAATAATTTTGATGCGAACATTGGGGTTTTCTTGCAAAACAAGCCCAATTTCACGAATTACACCATAAGAGTCGGGCTTGATTTTATCGCTTCCTACATCAAAAGTAATTCCTGTGGTTACAAATTTTCCTTCGGTAATGAGCTTGTTACGAGTATCAGGGGCACCTACTGCCAAACGCAAATTACCCATAAAATAACTATCATTTCCTTGATGATACCCACCAGTGGTAAAAAGAATACGATTGTATTTGATGTTATCTTCAAAGGCTTTGGGAATATCCAAAATCTTTTCTTGATTCACATACACGCGTAAGCGACTTTTTTGTCGCCAAACTGAAACGTGTACTTGGGTAGCTCTTTGGTGATGAAAACTTTGGAAATCAGATTCATTTTTTACGACTTCTTGCCCTCCTTGATATACCCAAATGCCTTTTCTACCTTGCTGTCCGCCTGCTGATTGGGGGTGTAAGCCTACTCTTACGCCATTTTGTTTAGTTCCATAGTATCGCCATTCGTTCATAAAGGCTTTATCTTTGAGATTGGTTGCGGCGAAATTTACGAAAAACCAAGTAGAATAAAAGCTAAAGCCATTATTGCAAGCTAAATCAAATTCAAAAGTAAAATTTTCGGGCAAATTGTTGATAAATTCGGGATAAAGCACTGTTTCTGCTCCCACTTTTAGCCAACGAGTAGAGCCATTACTTATGGTAACCACTTCGCCTGTGCCATTGGTATTCCATTTAGCAGGAAAATCGCCGATAGCGTCTTGGGTGAAATCCTCAACAGCTATTACTTTTTCACCTGATACAAAATCAAATTTGGTATTTACCTGAAAATCTGATGATGAGCCGCCACCACTATTATTTTGAGCGTTTTCGTTGTTGTTGGGTTGTTGGTTGTTATTGGGTTGCTGATTGTTGTTGTTGGGGGAGCTATTGTTGTTACTACTATCGTTATTTTTTTTCTTTTTTTTCTTAAAAATATTACCTACACCTTCTTCAGCTTTGTCAAATACCCTATCAATACCTTGGTCAATACGAGTATTGGCACGTTGTTCAGCTTTTCTTTTGGCGGCACGTTTGGGGTCTATTACTTGCCCTTCGCTTGTCAGAGCTATCCATAAGCATACAAGCAACAATACAAGAGATGTTTTTTTCATAAGATTGCCTTTTATTTGAATACGTAATTTGAGATGAATATGTTTCAAATTTAGGCAATTTTTTTGAAAAAACCTTTTTTTGACTTACAAATTTTCTAAGTCGTCTTTTTCTACCTCGTAGCCTTCAATTTTGTAGTCTTTGTCGGCAGGAGGGATTTCTATTTTTTGGAAAAGATTTTCAATTTGAGAGGCGTATTCGCTGGTATCGTCCAAATAAAAGTATAATTCGGGCATAATACGAATTTGTTTGCCTATTCGCCTTACTAGCTCGCTTTTGATGTATTTGTGTTTTTCTTCTAACTCGGCGAGGGCAGATTTTTTATCTTTTTCGTTCAGAAAACTTACATAAATTTTAGCAACTGATAAATCGGGGCTAATGCGTACCAAAGTAACCGTAATAAACTTACCTTCAAACATTCCTTTGGTATCGGCTTGAAAGATTTCAGCAAGTTCTCGCTGAATAAGACGAGCTACTTTCTGTTGGCGTTTGCTTTCCATAGTTATTGAAATTTTGGCGTAAAAATTAACCTTCTTCTCTTGCCATTTCTCGTTTTACATCGCGTTCTTTGATAGTTTCTCGTTTATCGTATAGTTTTTTGCCTTTGGCAAGGGCAATTTCCAGCTTTGCCCAGCCTCTATCATTGATAAACAAGCGAACAGGAACAATCGTTAAGCCTTTTTCTTCTAAACCTTTTTCTAATTTACGGATTTCCTTTTTTTTCAGCAATAATTTTCGCTTTCTTAAAGGTTCGTGGTTGTAGTGTGTGCCTTCGCTATAAGGAGAAATGTGCATTTGTATAACCCAGACCTCACCATCTTCTATGTAGCAATAAGCATTTTGAAGTTGCACTTTTCCTTGTCTTACAGATTTAATTTCCGTGCCTGTAAGCATAATGCCTGCTACAAAAGTTTCTAAAAAATGATAGTTGAATGAAGCCTGTCGGTTCAGAATATTTACGCTCTTGTGGATTTGCTCTTTCTCCTTTCCCATAAAATTGAAAAATTGGGACGCAATTTAGCAAATTTTTGGGTTGCTGTGAGAGAAAAATTAAAAATTCCGCAATTCAATCATTTTCTTTCGCATACGCTCAAAAGGCAAGAATTGTTCTTCCAAAGAGCGAGTGAAAGGTACAGGTGTATCCAGACTGGCTTCACGCATTACAGGGGCGTCCAGATATTTGAACAAATGTTCGCTTATCCAAGCGGCGATTTCTGCTCCTATGCCTCCCGTGAGAGTATCTTCGTGAACTATCAGAACTTTGCCTGTCTTTTTCACTGATTGGGCAACTGTTTCGCTATCCCAAGGTAAGAGGGTTCTTAGGTCAATCAAATCTGCTGAAATGCTAAGTTCCTCCAATAGCTGTTTTGCCCAATGTACGCATAAGCCATAAGTGATAATAGTCATTTCTTTGCCTTCTGCCACTAATTTAGCTTTCCCAATGGGGCAGGTATAGTAATCGTCAGGGATTTCGTCAGAAATAGAACGATACAAATATTTATGTTCAAAATACATTACAGGGTTGGGGTCTTCAATGGCGGCATTGAGCAAACCTTTGGCATCATAAGGGTTGGAAGGATACACAATTTTGAGCCCAGGTGTGTGAAAAAACCAAGCCTCATTAGATTGCGAATGGAAGGGACCTGCGGTAGTGTTGGCACCCGTAGGCATACGTATTACTACATCGGCATTGGCTCCCCAACGATAATGTACTTTTGCTAAATAATTGACAATCTGATTGAAGGCACAAGTTACAAAATCAGCAAATTGCATTTCTACCATTGCCTTATAGCCTTTGAGCGAAAGCCCCATAGCTGTTCCTACAATCGCCGATTCGCAGAGAGGTGTGTTTCTTACTCTTTCTTTACCAAATTCTTGTACAAAACCTTCGGTAATCTTGAAAACCCCTCCATATTCGGCAATGTCTTGTCCCATTAGTACCAAATTGGGATATTTTTGCATAGACTGGCGTAGGGCATCGCTAATGGCATCTACAAAGCGTTTTTGAGAAATACCGGGGGCTTGTGGCGGAATGACCTCTTGGGTGTAAGGGAAATATACATCTGCCAGTTCTTTTTCTACCGAAGGGCTAGGGTAGGGAGCGGCAAAAGCGATTTCTAAATTCTCTTCAATTTCTTGCTTAAAGTGCCTCTTGATTTCGTGTATCATTGTTTCGCTCAAAATTCCCTGCTCCAAGAGGTAATTTTCATAATTGCTGACAGGGTCTTTGGTAGCCCAAGCGTCTAAAAGTTCTTGGGGAACATACTTGGTGCCAGAGGCTTCTTCGTGTCCTCGCATACGGAAAGTAATAGCTTCCACGAGTACAGGACGCGGATTTTTGCGAATATCTTTGGCAAGTTTGCTAATCAAGTCATAAACGGCTAAAATATTGTTGCCATCTACCTGATGCCCTTCTATACCATAACCAATGGCTTTATCAGCCAGATAATCACAGCGATACTGCTCGTTATTGGGGGTGGAAAGTCCGTAGCCGTTGTTTTCAATCAAGAAAATAACGGGCAAATCCCATACGGCGGCAACATTGATAGCTTCGTGAAATTCGCCTTCGCTACTTGCCCCATCGCCTGTGTAGGCAAGAGCAACTTTTTTTTCTTTGGAAAGTTTGTGAGCCAAAGCTACGCCATCGGCTACCGACATTTGCGGACCCAGATGCGAAATCATTCCTACAATATGATGCTCCAAAGTACCAAAATGAAAAGAGCGGTCTCTGCCTTTGGTATAACCATTTTCTTTACCTTGCCATTGAGCAAAAAGCCTATGCAAAGGTAAATTGCGAGTGGTAAAAACGCCTAAATTTCTATGCAGTGGGAATATGAATTCGTCATTTTCCAATGCCATTGTAGAACCTACGGCGATGGCTTCTTGTCCTATTCCCGAAAACCATTTGCTAATTCTACCCTGACGCAACAAAATTAGCATTTTCTCTTCTATCATACGAGGCTTTACGAGAGCCTTGTATAGGTTGATAAGCGTATCGTTATCAAAGGAATATTTATGGTAATTCATTAGGGTTGTCATACGAATTTGGCTCAATTTTTTGCAAGAAAGTAAGTTTTATGAAAAATTGCAAGAATTTTGGAAAACACTGCAATGGAAAATAGTTGTTAGTTCTTTTCGCTTTCTTGTTTGCGTATTTCTTGCAGTTGGATTGAAGTTAGACCTGTATATTTTAGAATTTTATCATCAGGTTCGTTGTTTTTAAGCATAATTTTGGCGATTTCAAGAGTTTTATTTTCTAAAGCCGCTTCAACAGCTGTTTCTACTGCGGTCTCAATAGCACTTTTCAAATCTCGGTAAGAAATGAGGCTTTCTTCATATTTTTCACGTTGTTCGGGGGTAAGAGAGGCAATAGAGGCAACATCAAAAGCTTTTTGGAAAATAGGTTCATTCAAGATACTGGGAATATGGTCAAAGTTTTCTAAATTTTTCAGGAAATAGCACCATTTATCAAATTTAGTTTCAAGTTCGTGTTCCTTTTTCTGAAAAAAAGGCATTTGTAAAAATTTGAAATGGAGCTTATCAAAGAAAAGGTCGCCGTCTTGGTCTTTGAGGGCTACATCTCGCCTGAACTTACGTTTTTCTTCGTTTTCGTCATACTCAAAATCAAGAATAGCTACAAAATAAATGGGTTCAAGTCTGAAGTTCCAGTCGCCTTGTTGAGCTTGGTCGCGTATAGGAAAAGTTACATAAAAAAGGCTTCTATCTTTGAAAAATTTGATTTTAGCTTTCTGCATTTCTACAATAAATCTTTCACCTGTTACAGATTTGCAATGAATATCAAAAATAGCTCTACGTTCCGCAGGCAAATCGGCTAAACTTTCAGAATTACGAAAATGCAAATCTGCAATCTGATGATGAGGAGGCAGAAGTTGGTTCAAAAAATCTATGAGCAGGTCTTTATTTGCCTCTTCGCCAAAGAGTTTTTTGAAGCCAAAATCTGTATAAGGATTGATAAATTTTGTCATACAAAATTTGTTTTAGAGATGTTTTCAGTCCCAAAAGTTACCCTTTCGGGATTGAATTTTACACATCAATATTAGCGTATTTGGCATTTTTTTCAATGAACTCACGGCGGGGAGCTACTTCATCACCCATAAGCATTGAAAAGAGGTGGTCGGCTTCGGCGGCAGATTCAATGGTAACCTGTTTGAGCAGACGATTTTCTGGGTTCATTGTGGTTTCCCAAAGCTGTTCGGGGTTCATTTCACCCAAACCTTTGTAGCGTTGAACATTGACGCTCTCTTCTCTGCCTTCGGCAAGTTCGGCAATAGCTTTGCGGCGTTGGTCTTCTGTCCAGCAGTAAATTTGTTTTTTGCCTTTCTTTACAAGGTACAAAGGGGGTTGGGCAATGTACAAATAGCCTTGTTCAATGATTTCACGCATATAGCGGAAAAATAGCGTGAGGATAAGTGTGCGAATATGGCTACCATCTACATCGGCATCGGTCATTATGATAATTTTATGATAGCGTAATTTATCCAAATTCAAGGCTTTTTCGTCAAATTCGCCTGAATCATCTTTTTTACCAAAAGTAATGCCCAAAGCGGTAATAATATTTTTGATTTCTTCGCTATCATAAATTTTGTACTCTTGGGCTTTTTCTACGTTCAAAATCTTACCTTTCAGGGGTAGAATAGCCTGAAAATTACGATTTCTACCTTGTTTGGCACTACCACCTGCACTATCTCCCTCTACAAGGAAAATTTCGCAAAGCGTAGGGTCTGATTCAGAACAATCGGCAAGTTTGCCCGGTAAGCCTGTACCCGAAAGTACATTTTTGCGTTGCACCATTTCGCGAGCCTTACGGGCGGCGTGGCGGGCTTGGGCGGCAAGAATTACCTTTTCAATAATGAGTTTGGCGACTTTGGGATTTTCTTCCAAATACGATTCTAAATTTTTACTTACTACGCTTTCCACAGAGCCTCTTACTTCCGAATTACCGAGTTTGGTTTTGGTTTGCCCTTCAAAAAGGGGTTCGGAAACTTTTACAGAAATTACGGCAGTAAGCCCCTCACGAAAATCGTCCCCTGTAATATCAATTTTTAGCTTTTCCAACATTCCATTTTTTTCGGCATAGTTTTTCAGGGTACGTGTAAGAGCGGCACGGAAACCAACAATATGCGTTCCTCCTTCTAACGTGTTGATATTATTGACATAAGAACAAACATTTTCGTTGAAAGAGGTATTGTATTGCAGAGCAACTTGTACAGGAATTTCGCCCTTATCATCTTCAAAATAAATGGGTTCGGGGATAAGTTTTTCGCGATTATCGTCCAGATAAGCTACAAATTCTTTCAGACCGCCTTCGGAATAAAACTCCTCAAAAAGAGGATTACCATTTTCGTCTTTTTCACGCAAATCGGTGAGTGTGATGCGAATACCTTTGTTCAAGAAAGCAAGCTCTCGAAGGCGTGTAGCAATGGTTTCGTATTTGTATTCGGTAGTCTGAAAAATAGAAACATCAGGTTTGAAATGGACTTTGGTACCTGTTTTATCCGTTGTACCAATTTCACGCACCGCATACAAAGGGTTGCCTCGGCTGTATTCTTGCTCAAATATTTTACCTTGCCTATGTACGGTTACGTGCAAGCGTGTAGAAAGGGCATTCACACAAGAAACCCCAACGCCGTGCAAACCGCCTGAAACCTTATAGCTTCCTTTATCAAACTTTCCGCCTGCGTGAAGCACGGTCATTACGACTTCCAAAGCAGAGCGTTGCTCTTTGGGGTGCAAGTCCGTAGGGATACCTCTGCCATTATCTTGCACGGAAATAGAGTTATCTTCGTGAATAACTACATCAATTTTGTTGCAATAGCCTGCCAGAGCCTCGTCTATGGAGTTATCGACTACTTCCCAAACCAAATGATGTAAGCCTCGTATGCCTACATCACCAATATACATACCCGGACGCTTGCGAACAGCTTCCAAACCTTCCAATACTTGGATATTTTCGGCAGTATAAGAATTCTGAACTTGTTCGGCTTGTGCAGGATTTTCTATCAGATTACTCATAGGTTTTGATTAAGATTTCGGAAATTTCAAACATACAAAGGTAGGAAAATTTTGGAAAAGAAAAAAACAAAAAACCTTATGGTTTCCATAAACCATAAGGTTTGAATTGGGTGCAATGAGAAGCCTTTTTTAAGCGATTTCAATGGTTCTTACAGGTTTTTTCTTGGCTTCTTCTTTTTTGGGGATAGTAATGTGTAAAACTCCGTTTTCGTAAGAGGCAGAAATTTTGTCGCTATCTACACTATTGGGCAAAACAAAACTTCTTTGGAAACTGCTGTAACTAAACTCTCTGCGAGTGTAGTTGGTATTTTTTTCCTCTTTTTCGTTTTTGCTTTCAGAGGAAATAGTGAGTACGTTGTGGTCAAGATTGATATTGAAATCTTCTTTGTTTTTGCCGGGTGCGGCAAGTTCTACGGCGAAAGCATTTTCATCTTCACGGATATTTACCGCAGGCACAGTTGCCAAAGGTGAATTTTTTAGTCCCCAATCGTTAGTAAAGAAATCATCAAAAATTGATGAAAAAGTGGGGAAAAGCGAGCTGTTTCTTTTTACGAGTGTCATAGTTGCAAGAGGTTTAGGTTGAACATTCTTTTTTAGGTTTTCATTTACCTTTATAGCGAAATGTTTGCCAAACCTCTTTGGAGCGAATTTTGACAGATTTTGAAGAGGTAAAAGCGACATTTTGTCGCTTTTTTATGAAAAATTGAGATAAATAAAGACAAAAAGTCAGTAGAGCCAAGTGGTGCGATAATCAAATTCGTGAATATTGGAGTCTAATACTCTGCCATTTTCGCATTTCAGCACACGAGCGGGGTATTTTTCAAGAAATTGGTAGTTGTGTGTAGCCATCAGGATTGCCGTACCGCTCCGATTGATTTGCACAAAGATTTCCATAATTTCATCAGCTACTTGGGGGTCTAAGTTTCCTGTGGGTTCATCGGCAAAAAGAATGTGCGGTTCATTGATTAAGGCTCGGGCAATTACGACACGTTGCTGTTCGCCCCCTGAAAGCTGGTGAGGCATTTTATTACCTGCCGCCCCCAAACCCACTTTCAAAAGCACTTCCGAGAGCCTTTGTTTGATTTTAGAGCTATCTTTCCAACCTGTGGCTCGCATTGCGAAAAGCAAGTTTTCAGTTACGGTTCTATCCATTAGCAACTGAAAATCTTGAAAGACTATGCCAATTTTTCGGCGAAGAAAGGGTATTGTTTTACGAGGAATTTGATACAACTGAAAGCCAGCAACGGTAATATCGCCACTATGTAAGGGCAAATCGGCGTAAAGGGTTTTGAGTAAAGAACTTTTACCGCTTCCTGTTCTGCCTATCAGATATACAAATTCACCTTTGGCAATCTCAAAAAAAACATCACTCAAAACTACGTGCTGTTTCTGAAAAATGGTGGTATCTTTTACCGATACAACGGGTTCGTTACTGAAACTCATACCTCTAATTTTTGCAATTTACCAAAAGGCAGATTTTCAATAATTTTCTGTAATTCTGCCTCTTTGCCTTGCAAGTTAAACTTTTCTAAATTTTTCAGC
This sequence comes from Raineya sp., assembly GCF_053497555.1. NCBI lineage: Bacteria > Pseudomonadati > Bacteroidota > Cytophagia > Cytophagales > Raineyaceae > Raineya > Raineya sp. The sequence goes on from NZ_JBRCWE010000095.1 coordinate 16,117, forward strand.
GGTCTATCGGCACGAAAATATGCTACCAAAACAAAATTTTCATCTCTTAGCTGAATGTAATCAGGAATTTTGGCTTTTCCTTTTACTTTGATGATGTACATTGTTCCAACCATTTAGTTTCAAAGGCTTAATACTTCAAATTTTGAGTGTGTGAGCTGAAAGTGTTATCACGTCAAAATATCCAAATCTAAAATTTTGTTTTCTGTTTCTACTGCAAATTAGGTCTAAGGAGTCAGAAAAGAGAACTTTTCAGGAAACAAATGTAACAAAAAATATTTCAAATATCTAACGAAAAAGCGTAGAAAAGGTTTGAAAAGGTTTTCAAAATGCCTTTATGATTTTGTAAAAAGTTTGTTACCAAATTTAATTTTGTGTAACCAAAAACAGCCTTTTTTCACAATAAAATGATGATTTTGTAAAAAAGGTTTCAAATTGAAATAAAAGCACACTGCTAATTTCGCATACTAAAAAACTCGTATCTATATGAAAAGACTTATTGCCACTATTGTACTACTTTGCTTTTTTGCTTTGAATGTTTTTGCCCAAAATACGATTTATTTGGGTGTAGGTTCAAATATTAGCAAATCTGCCGAAATGCAAAAAACCGCCGAAGAGTTAGCTCAATACCTTTCCGAAAAATTGGGGGTACAAGTGAAACTCAATTCGCTCAAACCGGGCAAAACCATTGAACAAATTCAAGAAGGAAAGCTGGATATTGCTTTGATGAATACTTTTGGGTATGTCATTGCCTCATCAGAAGCGAATATGGAGGCTTTGGTAGTGGTAGCAAACGAGAAAAAAGAGCCTATTAGCTATCAGAGTTGTATTTTGGCTCACCCTTCTACCAAAATTAAAACCACTACGGATTTGAAAAAGGAAGCTACTCATCACATTTTTGGGTTTGTAACAGCTTCTTCTACTTCGGGGCATTTAGTTCCTCGTTTGTACTTGAATAAGCAAGATTTACAGCCCGAAATTTCCTTCCGTGATGTTATTTTTGCAGGTTCGCATAAAGATTTGATTGAAAAAGTTAGCAAGAACGAAATCAAAGTAGGGGCAACTTCCTATACCGACTTGGAGGAACTTGTAAAAGCGGGCAAATATCAAATGGCTATGTTTAATGTTGTTTGGACTTCCGAGCCTATCACTAATGGACCCGTGAGTGTCAGAAAGGACTTAAACCCTGTACTTAAAAAGAAACTGCAAGAAATTTGGCTCAATTTGCCTACGGATAATCCTACGCTAAATGCCAAAGTAGTAAAGTTTTGGCACAACACTTCGGCAAGTTCTCTTTACATTCCTGCCCAAGATAAATTTTACGATAGTATTCGCAATATGGCAAACTCAATGGAAGAAATTAGTGTTTTAGTGGGCTTGTACAGCGAATAGAAAAATACTAAAAATGCAAAAGGCTTTGCCACTCGCAAAGCCTTTTTTGTTTCAAGATATTTTGAAAGATTATTTTCTCACTAAGAAACTTCTCAAATCAGAAACTTTGGCGTGAATTTGCTCAACAGCGGCTTTATTGATTTCTACCTTTTTGGTAGTTTTTACAAGCACTTTATCACTAATTTCATCAGCGTTTTGTACTTCTGCAATGTCCAAAACATCTATATCATTGCTGGTATTTTCTACTTTTACACTTTCGTAAGCTTTGTAGAGGTCTTTGAGCTTGGCAAGCAGTTGTTTGTTTTCTTCGTTTTGCTCCATTTTACCTACGATATTGATGAGGTTTTCCAAAGAAGTTTTTTGCCCACCTATACGCCACAAAGCGAGTTTATATTTATCGTCTGTATCGTAATTGGGAACTTCTTTGAGCAGACTTGTTCCTAAGTACAAACCTTCTACCCAAGCTCCAATAAGCACATAAGAAGCGACATCAGTTCTTTCGTTTTTACGCAAATATTCGTCGATAGAAAAATAGCCTTCGCGTGCAATGGAAAGCAAAGAGTCGCGATTTTCAAGGTTTTTTTCAAATTTTAATACCATTTCTTTGGTTTGTTCGTCAAGAATATTCAGCTGGTCGGTGAGTTTTTTGACAGATTTTAGGTATTTCAAACCTTCCTGAGCCTTCATATACAGCGAATTGTAGCCTAAATCTACCAGATATACCCCCAAATTGATAGCACTGCGTTGGGAAGTGCTTAGATAAGCCTCAACGTTCTCGGCATTATTGAGATACTTGGCATTGTATTCCAGTTTGGCTTGGTTGATGTGAGCGATAAAATCCACAGGCGAGGGAAGTTCCGAAGCCACTTTGGCAACTTCATTACCAATTTTAGTAGTATCTTGGGCAACGGCTTGGGTAGAATCAGCTTTTTTTACTTCGCCCCCTGTGTTATTTTCTTTGCAAGCAGTGAGCAAACCGCCTGCAATGAGCAGAAAAAAGAATTTTTTTATCATATCTTGCACAAATTTTGTGGCAAGTTAATAAAAAACTCAATACAAGCAAATTTGTCGTAAAAATTTCGCTTTAAGCAACCTTTTTTGCCTGAAAAAAGTTATCTTTGTGTATTTGGATAAAGAAGTAGGAAACAAAAAACAGGGTTGTAAGAAATTAAATTTATTCATAAAAAATTTGGCAAATCTATGAAAATCTACTATGCTTATCTGCTATTGTGGGGTGTAATTTTAGGTGCTTGTCAGAAGAAAGAAGAGCAAAAACCCGATATTTATGCTTCTATTCGCTTTGAAAAACCTCAAAATTTCCCCGAGCCACATTACAACATCAACGAAAATCCGCCTACACCTGCGGGTTTTAAGCTCGGTAAGGCATTATTTTACGACGGCATACTTTCTCGCGATGGTAGTATCAGTTGTGGAACTTGCCACCAGCAACCCTTTGCATTCACGCATCACGAACACGATGTAAGCCACGGTATTGATGATAAACTTGGTATTCGTAATGCACCTTCTTTGCAAAATTTGGCTTGGCACAAAGAGTTCAATTGGGACGGAGGTGTAAATCATCTGGATTTCTTTTCGGTACAACCCATTGAAAGCCCCGTAGAAATGGACGAAAAATTGAGCAATGTCCTGCAAAAACTTCGTAACCACGCTACTTATCCCAAGTTATTCAAGGAGGCTTTCGGTTCGGAGGAAATCACTACGGAGCGTTTTTTGAAAGCTATTTCGCAGTTTGTAGTAATGATGGTTTCTGCCGATAGCAAATATGATAGATATTTGGCGGGAAAAGAATCGATGAATGCTGATGAACTAGCAGGTTTTCAGATTTTTCAGAATAAATGTGCCTCTTGCCATCAGGGTATTTTATTTACAGATTTGAGCTATCGCGATAATGGTCTTGCCCCTTCGGTTCGCAACGATACAGGCAGAGAGAAAGTTACGCTCAACCCTTCTGACCGCTACAAATTCAAAGTGCCAAGTTTGAGAAATGTGGCTGTTTCGCGTCCGTATATGCACGATGGCAGATTTTCGACGCTGGAGCAAGTATTGAACCATTATCAAAATGGAGTTCGCAACAACCCCAATCTGGATAATCTTTTACGCAAACCCAACGGCACTTTGGGTATAGACCTCACCGAAACCGAAAAACGTCAGATTATTGCCTTTTTGCAAACGCTTACCGATGAAAATTTCTTGAAAGATGAGCGTTTTTCAGAGTTTAATCTTACTATCAAGTAAAATCCTTCACGCAAAAAAAGCCTTAATCTTTTCAATAACAAAATCTTGCTCACTTGCCGAAAGGGTGGGATACATAGGCAAAGAAAGACATTTTTCGTAGTATTTTTCTACGATAGGGAAATCCCCTTTCTTGTACCCTAAATTTTTGTAATAAGGTTGCAAATGAACAGGAATGTAATGAACTTGACAGAAAATTTGATGCGTTTTCAGATAATCGTACAATTCCTTTCTTTTCTCGGTTTGAATGATGTATAAGTGATAGGCGTGTCCTTGGTCGTAAGGTAAAGTTTTTATTTCTGAAAAGCCTTCAAATGCTTGCTGATAGCGTAAAGCAATTTGATGACGTTTCGCCAAATTTTCTTTGGCTCTTTGAAGTTGGCTAATCCCCAAAGCACATTGCAAATCAGTAAGGCGATAGTTGTAACCTAAGGTTTGCATTTCGTAGTACCAGCCCCCGTGATTTTCTTGCAAAAATTCGGGATTGCGAGTAATGCCGTGAGTTCGCAAGAGCAAAAGTTTTTCGTAGAGGTCTTGACGATTGGTGGTAATCATTCCCCCCTCTCCACAGGCAATATGCTTGACAGGGTGAAAAGAAAAAATAGCTATATCTGCAAAATTGCCATTACCACAAAGTTGTTTTTCGCCGTCGCTATCTACAAAATATCCTCCGGGTGCGTGGCAAGCATCTTCTAAAATCCAAAGGTTATATTTTTGGGCAAGATTTCTAAATTTTTCTAAATGAACAGCTTTGCCTGCAAAATCCACAGGGATAATCCCCTGAAAGAAACCTTGCGGCTTAGATAAAATAAGTTCTTCTACTTTTTCAAGGTCTAATAGCAGAGTTTCTTTGTCAATATCTGCAAAAAATACGTTTCCTCCTGCATAATGTACGCAATTGGCAGAGGCTACAAAAGTGAGAGGCGAGGTAATAACATTTACCCCATCTTTTACCCCCAAAGCCAGAGCCGAAAGATGCAATGCCGCAGTGCCATTGGCTACTGCTACGGCATATTTAGCCCCTACATATTCTGCAAATTTTTGTTCAAACTCGGCTATTTTGGGTCCTTGTGTCCAGAAATCTGATTGTAGTGTATTTACTACGGCTTCAATATCGGCAGAGGTAATTTCTTGTTTGCCGTAAGGTATGGGTTTCATAGTTTTTGAGGCACTTCAACGTTAAAACTGCTATCTACGTGCAAGCGGATTTGCTCACGAATTTGCTCAACACTGAGCCACTCGGTATTTTGCCCTGAAGAGTAGCGAAAACCCTCTTTCACTTTTTTGCCTTTATGATGAGCCATAAAGCGAGCCAGGGTATTTTCGTAGCTTTCAAAAGGGAAATTGGGAACAATGACGTAATATTTTTCCAATTCAATGGTATTGAGCGAATCGGTTTCGGTTATCATTTCCTCGTGGATTTTTTCGCCTGGACGTATGCCCACTATACGCTTTTCGCAAGTAGGGCAAATAGCTTCTGCTAAATCTAAAATGCGGTACGAAGGAATTTTAGGCACAAACACCTCGCCACCCAAAGCATTTTGCAAAGCAAAAAGCACTAAATCTACACCTTCTTGCAAAGAAATATTGAAACGTGTCATTTCGGGGTGTGTGATAGGCAAAACACCTGATTTTCTTTTTTCTAAAAAGAATGGCACTACCGAGCCACGTGAGCCTATAACATTGCCATAGCGTACCACAGAAAAAGTAACTTTGTGTTCGCCTACCATATTGTTGGCGGCAATAAATAATTTATCCGAACAGAGTTTAGTAGCTCCGTACAAGTTGATAGGGGCGGCGGCTTTATCGGTAGAAAGAGCTACTACTTGCGAAACACCACAATCCAAAGCATTTTCTATGACATTCTGTGCTCCAATGACATTCGTTTTGATAGCCTCAAAAGGGTTGTATTCGGCGGTAGGAACTTGTTTGAGTGCGGCGGCGTGAATAACTATATCTACTCCTTCAAAAGCTCTTTTCAGTCGTTCTTTATCGCGTATATCACCAATAAAATAGCGAATTTGGGGATATTTGGAGGGCGAAAATTGTTGTGCCATTTCAAATTGCTTCAGCTCATCACGCGAAAGCACAATCAATTTCTTGACATCAGGGAATTTTTCTAAAATGGTAGATACAAATTTTTTCCCAAAAGAACCTGTTCCCCCTGTTACCAGAACAGATTTACCTGCAAAAACACTCATATAAAATTTTGGTTTTTCATAAATAAAATGCAAATTTAGAAAACGGCTTCTTTCTTACAAAAAGAACTTGTCCAAAATTTCTGAAAGCAGGCTAAAATGTAGAGATTTGAGGTTTGAAGTTGAACTCTCAAACCATTGAACCCTTAAACCTTTTGAACGCCAAACCTTTGAACTCCAAACTCAAAATATTAGACAAACTGAATGCGTATTTAGTCTGCTCGGGATTTGTTTTTTTGATTTTTTGCACTAATTTTAGAGCAACAAAATTTCTACGCTATGTTAGTGAAAGAAAAGGTTAGTTCTACCATAGAGCAAAGCGAATACATCAGTCGTGATTTGAGCTGGCTGCAATTCAATTGGCGTGTATTAGACCAAACCCAAGCTGAAAGGAGAAATTTGTTTGAAAAAATGAAATTTTTGGCTATTACCGCCTCTAATTTAGATGAATTTTTTACTATACGGGTAGGGAGTTTATACAACTATCTGGACTACAACAAAGAACGTTTGGATTATTCAGGCTTGAAGGCTCGCCCTTTTCGGAAAGTCTTGCTTGACGAAGTGCATCATTTCGTTGCAGACCAATACCAAGTTTTTCAAGATTTAATGGGGCATTTTGAAGAAAATGGCTTCCGAATCGCTACTATCCGAGATTTGCGAGAAATTGAAAAAGAAGAGGTAGAACTGTATTTCCGAAAGACTATTTATCCGATGCTTACGCCAATGGTCTATGATAGCCATCACGCTTTTCCGATACTTAGAGCTCAAACGTTGGTATTTGGCGTAGTTACACAAGCCGAAGAGTCGGGTAAATCGGTAAGAAAGGCTTCTTTTGTACAAGTTCCGCAGAATTTGCCACGCTTTTATGCTATCAAACGCAAAAAGAATGATGAAGGCGAGGAAGTGCTTTTTGTACCCATAGAAACTATTATACGTTGGCAGATAGGCAAGCTCTATAAAAATATCAAAATTCTTTCGGTAGATTTGTTTCGCATTACACGTAATGGTGATTTTACGCTGGAAGAAAGTGATGATATAGAAACTGATTTTATCAATGAAATTCGGAGCAAACTCAAAACCCGCCGAACAGGTAGAGTAGTGCGTGTAGAGGTTCTTTCCAAATACTCGGAGTGGTTGATGAAAATTTTGAAGGAGCGTTGGCAAATTGATGACGATAATATTTTCATTGTTGATAGACTTTTAGACCTTACTTGCCTTTGGCAAATTATCAAGCACCCCGACTTTGCCGATGAACTGCCTCCTTTACCCAATCAGGTTTTGCCTTTGCGTATGCGAGGCTTTGAAGCAGATACCGATTTGTTTGAGATTTTGAAGGAAAGAGATATTTTACTGCATCACCCTTACAATTCCTTTGAGCCTTTTATTGAACTTTTGGAGCAAGCCGCCGAAGATGCCAATACTTTGGCTATCAAAATTACAATTTACCGACTTGCCAAAAATTCGCGTATCACAGAGGCTTTGCTCAAAGCCGCTGAAAATGGCAAGCACGTTTCTGTGCTTTTTGAGCTAAAAGCTCGTTTTGATGAAGAAAACAATATTCGCGAAGCTCAAAGATTGCAGAAAGCGGGGTGCTACGTAGTTTATGGCATTGGTGGGTATAAAACGCATACCAAACTATGCCTCATTGTACGTAAGGAAGATAACCAAATTGTGCGTTATGTGCATCTTTCCAGCGGCAACTACAACGAAGAAACTGCCCGGCTTTACACAGATGTAGGGCTACTCACCACCGACGAAGATTATGCCGAAGATGTTTCCGAATTTTTCAACGTAATTACGGGGCATTCAGTTCCCGATTATTACAAGTGTCTTATTACGGCTCCTCGTGAAATGCGAACCCGTTTGGCACAACTCATTCGCAATGAAGCCGAAAATGCCCGTAAGGGTTTGAAAGCAGGGATTGCTATCAAGGTCAATTCTTTGGAAGATAGAGAAATTATCAATGAGTTGTACGAAGCCTCTCGGGCGGGTGTGCCTATCAAACTGATGATACGTGGTATTTGCTGTTTGCGTCCTCAAAGGGCAGGATTAAGTGAAAATATTGAAGTGCGTTCTATTGTAGGCGATTATTTGGAACATACAAGGTTGTATTATTTCTACAACGATGGCAATCCGCTGGTATATGGCGGTAGTGCCGATATGATGGTTCGTAGCTTTGATAGACGCTTGGAGTCTTTGTTCCTGATAACGGACAAGTTTTTGCGTATGCAAGCAACAGCTATTTTGGCTTACAATTTCCGTGACAATGTCAATGCTTACATTTTGCAAGAAGATGGTTCTTACAAGAAAGTGGAGATTAAGGAGGGCGAAAAACCCTTCAACATTCACAAAGAGTTTTACAAAATCACCGAGGAAGATGTAAAGCAAGCAAGAATCTTTGAGTTTTAATCGGCAAAATGGCTTTCTTTAAGAATATAGAAGGCTTCCTCAAAGGTTTTACCTTCTTGAATGAGTTGCAGAGTGGCTTCAATAATTTGAGAGTTGTATTGAAATACTTGGCTCAGTTTTTCCACAAAAGCAATTTCTTTTTCGTGAATAACTCCATCGGCAAGAACCATTGTGAGTAGGTCGTACCAATAATGGAACTTTTCCAAAGGTTTTTTGGGTAAAGAAAGCGAAATAGGGTCAGCACTTTTTTGTAATTTTTGCAAATACCCCGAAGATACGCCGAATTTGCGTGCTATGGCAAGCAATAATTCATATTCGTGCAAATGGAAAAAGCCATCTACTTTTGCCAAGCTCAAAAGGTTGGTCAGATGCTTTTTGTTTTGTGAAGATACAAATAAATCATCAAACATAGTTGTCTCTAATTTTTTTACATAGATACGAAAAAACTCAAAAAGGTTTTGCACTTTCTAAATGGAAATGGCATATTTGTAAGATTTCAATTTATTTTCCAATAAAACACTGAATAGTATGCTTTACAAACTTTTAGGAAAAAGCGGCTTGCGGGTTTCAGAACTCTGCTTGGGGACAATGACTTTCGGAACGGAATGGGGCACAGGTGCCGATTGGGCTGAAAGTAAAAGAATTTTTGATGCTTACGTAGAAAAAGGTGGAAATTTCATAGATACCGCCAATCGCTACACCGAAGGCACAAGCGAAAAATGGATTGGAGAATTTATTGCTTCGCAAAGAGATTATTTTGTACTTGCTACCAAATACACGCTTTATGATGATAGAAAAAATCCTAATGCTTCGGGCAATCACCGAAAAAACTTGAAGCGTTCTGTGGAGCAGAGTCTCCGAAGGCTCAATACCGACTACATTGATTTGCTCTGGCTTCACGTTTGGGATTTTACAACCTCTATTGAAGAAGTAATGCAAAGCCTGAATGATTTGGTGCGTTCGGGAAAAGTGCTGTATATTGGTATATCCGATAGTCCTGCTTGGGTTGTTTCCAGTGCCAATACAATGGCTGAATTGCGAGGTTGGGAAAGTTTTATAGGCTTGCAAATTGAATATAGCCTTATTCAGCGTACTCCCGAAAGAGATTTAATTCCTATGGCAAAGCATTTTGGCTTGGCGGTACTTGCTTGGTCGCCTTTGGGAGCGGGGGTGCTTACAGGCAAATACAATCAGGGCGTGCCTGCTGATGTTCGCCTTACCGAAAATAGCCGAAAACTTATTCCTCAGAATATCAAGATAGCTCAAAAAGTGAGCGAAATAGCTCAAATGTTGGGTTATACGCCCACACAAGTAGCTTTGAATTGGCTTCGCAGTCAGCATCAGCAATTTTTCCCAATTATAGGAGCAAGGAAACTAAGCCAAATTGAAGATTCTTTGGGCTGTTTGCGTTTCCAACTTCCCAGCGAAATGCTGAAAGAACTCTCTGAAATGAGTGCTGTTGAAATGGGCTTCCCTCACGATTTCATTGCTTACCCAACGGTACAAGATGTTATTTTTGGCGATTATGCAGGTAAAATTCAAAATCACAGGCTTAAATGAGAAAAATCAGGGATTTCGCTGAAAGTTTTTGCAGAAATTGCAAAGATTTATAAATTTAAGCCAAGATTTGTAAGATTTACACGATTGTTGGATTAAGAACAATTTTGAAAGATTAAGAAAGAAAAACTTGTAAAAATCCATTTTAATTGAGTTCATAAAGTCTTTTTTCTAACCTAAAAACGCAACGCTGTATGACTTACTATTATAGAATGGGTAAAATTCCACCCAAACGCCACATTCAGTTTCGTCAGCCCGATAATTCGCTTTACTACGAAGAGCTTGTGAGTTCCAAAGGTTTTAGTGGAATATACTCCAATTTGTACCATACTTACGCTCCTACACGCGTAAAACGTGTGGAAAAATCCACGCCCTTGCCTTTGAAAATACTCACCGAAAGACCTTTACTGCAAACACACCTAAAAACCTCTAATGCAGGTTTTACAGGAAAAGACTTTTTGGAGGCTCGCAAAATACTTATGGCAAATCAGGATATTCGCATTGCCATTTGTAATCCTGAAAACCTTTCAATGGATTACTACTATAAAAATGGCGAAGCTGATGAAATGATTTATCTGCACGATGGCAGTGGCTATCTGGACTCTCAGTTTGGCAGATTGCGTATTCAAAAAGGCGATTACGTGATTATTCCTCGTACCACTATTTATCGTATTCGCTTTGATGAAGCACCTGTTCGCTTGCTGATTATGGAAGCAATGGGACCCATTGAAACCGTAAAGCGTTATCGCAACGAATTGGGACAATTATTAGAACATTCGCCTTATTGCGAAAGAGACATTCACCCGCCCCAAGAACTCATTACCGAAACTGAAAAAGGCGAATATCACGTAAAAATCAAGAAGGGAGGCTTTTTGCATCATTATGTCTATGAACATAGTCCTTTTGATTTGGTAGGCTGGGACGGCTTTTTGTACCCTTATACTTTTTCCATTTACGATTTTGAGCCTATCACTGGGCGTATTCATATGCCACCGCCTATTCATCAAACTTTTCAATGTTGGGGGGCTGTGGTTTGCTCTTTTGTACCTCGTCTGTTTGACTACCACCCGCTTGCTATACCTGCTCCTTACAACCATTCCAATATTGATTCTGATGAGGTGCTATTCTATGCCGAAGGGGAGTTTATGAGCCGAAAAGGCATTGATAGAGGCTCTTTCACACTTCATCCTGGTGGCTTGCCTCACGGACCTCACCCTGGCACCGTAGAAAAAAGTATTGGAGCAAAAGAAACCCACGAATATGCTGTGATGATTGATACTTTCAAGCCGCTCTACATTACCGAAGAGGCTTTGCCTTTTGTTGATGAAAAATATCCGATGAGTTGGACGGAGTGATAAAAAATTAGTGAGTTTTTCTTTTTCGCTGAAATTTTGCCAAATTTGCAGGCAAAATTTCAGCTATGCAGATTGTTTTAGAAAAAATTGTCCCCGAGCCGCTTGCCGAAGTTCTCAATCCGCAATCGGAAGTTTGGAATACTACGCTTACTTTTGAAAAAGGCAAGCATTATCAAATTTATTCGCCTTCGGGGAAAGGAAAATCTACCTTTCTGCATATTATCTACGGACTTCGCAAAGATTTTCAGGGCAATCTGCTGATAGCAGGAAAAAACACTCAGCAACTTTCTGCTGGAGAATGGGCAAACATTCGTCAAAATCATTTTTCCATTGTTTTTCAGGATTTACGTCTTTTTCTGCACCTTACGGCTTGGGAAAATTTGCTTATCAAAGCCGCCTTATACACCCATATTTCTGAAAAAGAGTTGCAAGAGCAAGCTGAACTATTAGGGGTTGCTCACGTTTTACACAAAAAAGCTCATACGCTTTCCTATGGCGAAAGGCAACGCATTGCTATTATTCGGGCTCTGATACAACCTTTTGAGTGGTTATTGCTTGATGAGCCTTTTAGCCATTTGGATAGTGCCAACACCCAAAAAGCCTGCGAACTTATTACCCAAAAAACTCAAAAACAGAACGCTTCAATACTGATGACTTCTCTGGGGGCAGAGCAAAGTTATTTTTTACATTTTGATGAAAAAAAATTGTTAGGATAACCAAACCCAATTTACCGATTATGTTGAACATAGAAAATTACCATTTTTCAGGCAAAAAAGCACTCGTAAGAGTGGATTTCAACGTTCCTCTGGATAAAAACACTTTTGAAGTAACAGACCTTACCCGTTTGAAGGCTCACGTGCCTACTATTGGGAAAATAGTAAAAGAGGGGGGCTCAGCTATTTTAATGTCGCATTTGGGCAGACCCAAAGGCGGCTATGAAGAAAAATATTCTCTCAAACACGTAATTCCTGCTTTGGAAAAACTTTTGGGGCAAAAAGTGCTATTTGCTTCGGATTGCATTGGCGAAGAAGCCTTTCAAATGGCTCAAAACTTAAAAGCAGGCGAAGTATTGCTTTTGGAAAATGTACGTTTTTATGCAGAAGAGGAGAAAGGAGAGGAGGGTTTTGCTCAGAAACTGGCTCGTTTGGGTGATGTATACGTGAATGATGCTTTTGGAACAGCCCATCGCAAACACGCCTCTACGGCTGTGATTGCCCAATTTTTCAGGGAAAAAATGGCGGGGTTTGTGATGAAGGCAGAAATTGATAATGCTCAGAAAGTATTAGAAAATGCCGAAAGACCTTTCACCGCTATTATGGGGGGAGCAAAAATTTCGGATAAGATACTTATCATTGAGCGGCTTTTGGAAAAAGTAGATAATTTGCTCATTGGCGGAGGAATGAGTTATACTTTTTTCAAAGCAATGGGAGGCGAAATAGGCAGTTCGCTTGTAGAGGCGGATAAGTTAGATTTAGCCAAAAATCTCATTGAAAAGGCAAAAGCCAAAGGGGTAAATTTGGTCTTGCCCCAAGATTCGGTAATTGCCGATGCTTTCAATAATGAAGCTAATCGTAAAGAGGCTGATAATATGCAGATTCCTGCGGGCTGGATGGGTTTGGATATTGGCAACAAAGCCATTGAAACGTTTTCAAAACTCATCAAACAATCTAAAACCATTCTTTGGAACGGACCCGTAGGTGTTTTTGAAATGCCTAACTTTGCGAATGGCACTGCTTCGGTTGCCAGAGCCATTGCAGAGGCTACTGCGAATGGTGCTTTTTCACTGATTGGAGGAGGAGACTCGGCGGCGGCGGTAAATCAGTTGGGCTATGGAGAGCAAGTTTCCTATATTTCCACAGGAGGCGGAGCATTGCTGGAGTATATGGAAGGAAAAGAATTGCCCGGTGTAAAAGCTCTGGAAAAATGATATTGAAGCTCTGATTTGCAGTAGTGAAACAAGAAATAAGAAGTAGAAAGCAGGATTTTAGACCATTGGACGGCAAAATAATAAAGTTCTTAATAATTTGAAAGCTGTCTTGCAAAAATAAAATCAAGAGTACTTTTTCTGACTGAGCGATGATGTTGCTCATAGCAACATCGTCGCTTGCTATACACTTACTTTCCTACATTTACTTTTTGTTGCATAAGTTCATTCTTAATTGCTTCTATTTCTGCTTTCATTTTAGCAATTTCTTGCTTTTGGTTTTCAATGAGCTTTTGCTGTTCTTGAATGGCTTTTATCATAGGCATAATAAAATCTACATAACGTAAACTATACACTTCTTTTTCGTTTTTGGGAACATCAATGCCTGTAAAATGTGTATAACCACTTTCTTTCATTGCTTGGTGTACTTCTTGGGCAAGCAAACCTATAAAACGAGTATTTTGGATTTGACTATAGTCTATTTTTTTCCAAAGACTATCAGGAGTACCCCAAATATGATGTAATATTTCAGGATTTTCGTTGTAGCTCACGGGGCGAAGTTTGAGTATAAAATCTAAGCCTTTTACATCATCGGCGATATTAGTTTTGAAACGTTGGTCTGAATACGCTGTGATACCAGTTACTTGAGCTCGGATTTCTGTAATAGCTGTGTTGCCTAATAGTACTTGGTTATTTCCAGTACATTCTCCATTTGTAATACCATAGCCGAGCATCGTTACATTACTTCTACTGATTGTTGGGAAAGAGTTTGTACCTACAAAAGTACATTGATTAAAGTTAGTACCAGTCGCTCCATAGCCAGCATAATAACCTATGGCTGTATTATTACTACCATTACTATTGAAAGCTAACGAATTATAACCTACGGCTGTATTATTACTACTTGTGGTGTTTGAATAAAGAGCCCCAGCCCCTGCGGCAGTGTTAAAACTACCCGTAGTGTTATAATAAAGAGCAAGAAATCCATCAGCACTATTGAAACTTCCTGTGGTATTATAAGTAAGAGCCCCTAGTCCATTGGCTGTATTACGACTTCCCGTAGTATTGTAGTAAAGACTGCCATATCCGTTAGCTGTATTATATATCCCTGTGGTATTGAGGTAAAGAGTACCACTACCATAAGCTGTATTAAAACTTCCTGTGGTATTATAAGTTAGTGAACCCATTCCAGTAGCTGTATTGTACTGACCAGTAGTATTATAATAAAGAGCATCCGCTCCAACAGCAGTATTGTAACTTCCAGTGGTG